>JAQUUS010000136.1 GCA_028693775.1 Alphaproteobacteria bacterium
TGGTTGCGCGCATCCACGCGATCATCCGCCGCAGCAAGGGACACTCCGACAGCGTGATCCGGACGGGCAAGCTGGTCGTGAACCTCGACACGCGGACGGTGGAAGTCGACGGCACGCCGTTGCACCTGACGGGCAAGGAATACGGAATTCTGGAATTGCTCTCCCTGCGCAAGGGCACGACGCTGACGAAGGAAATGTTCCTGAACCACCTCTACGGCGGCATGGACGAGCCGGAACTGAAAATCATCGACGTGTTTGTCTGCAAGCTGCGCAAAAAGCTGGCGACGGCAGCGGGCGGCGACAACTACATCGAAACGGTGTGGGGCCGCGGCTATGTGTTGCGCGATCCGCAAGGATCCGACGCGGCTGCAACGCGTCCGAGCGCCAACGCACAAACGGCAGTCAAGTCTGCCTAAGTCGATTTCGGCATTAAAAAACCCTTCTTCCGATGGAAGAAGGGTTTTTTGTTTGTCTGCGCATCAAGGAGCCGGATGCTCGAGGCGATAAGCCTGAATCTTCTCTTTGGCGGAAACAACGGGGCATCTCAAGCTCAGACAACAACACGCCGCGCCAAAAGCGAAGCACACCGCCGAAAATTTCTCGATTTTTCCCGATCCTTCAAACACAAGGTAACTTCCGGCATTGACCGCCGCCGCCGCCGTATAGGTCAGAACGGCAGCGGACCATATTTTGATGCACAAAGCATCGTCCGGCGCGATTTTTTTCGCCAATTCCCAGTCTTCTTTAATTTGCTTGAACATAAAACCTCTCCGCTTCGAAACAAAAAGTTCCTTTTGTCTTGCGCCGGATTACGGATGATAACAATTGAAGTTATGCGCAAGAACCCTCTTTTGAGCGTGATTTGCATAACCCCGCAAGCAGACATAAGAGCCCGCAGCGGCAAAAGAGAAGCAGGCCGCACAAACGGCCGCAGCCTCCGGTTCTCCGGATCCTTTGGACATAAGGCAGACCCCGACACTAACGGCGGCAGCAGCCGCATTGGCCAAAGCGGAGACCGCCGATACCTTGATGCCCAGCATAGCTGCCGGCGCGATATTTTTTATCAAACCCCAGTCTTCTCTAATTTCTTTAAACATTACGGCCTCAAAAAAGTCGTCAGCAAAAAAAACAACAAACCTCAAGCGCCTTGTCTTACGGCTGAAAATGCTTGAGCCTATGAGCCATAACCTTCTCTGTGGCGCGGTTAGCATGAGATCTCAGGCACACATAAGAACACGCCGTGCTAAAAGCGAAGCAAACCGCAGAAGCAACAGGTTTCTCCGGAACATCGGTCAGAAGACAGATCCCGACATTGATGGCAGTCGCGCTCAACCCGGCCCAAATGGCAAGACCCGACATCTTTATGATGTGCGCTTCGACCGGCGCAATTTTTTCTATGGCATCCCAGTCTTTTTTAACTTCTTTAAAATCTGTAATTCCTTCAAGCATCGTGCACTCCGAAAAAATCGTTAGTAAAAAATAACAGGCCGTAAAAGCCTATCTTGCGGCCAGAAATACGTGCGTCAATTTTTGCCGAACATAAAGTCCGCACAAAAACGTTTGCGCGGGCATCCTATCATTTTTCGCGAAACCAAAAAATGACGGGCTATGGTTAAAATACTTTCTATTTGCGCTGGCTGGCGGACTTGAGCTGTCCGCAGGCGGCCATGATGTCGCGGCCGCGCGGCGTGCGCACAGGGCTTGCATATCCGGCGGCGTTAACCAGATCGCCGAATTTCTGGATCGTGGCGTCGTCCGAGCATTCGAACGGCGAGCCGGGCCACGGATTGAACGGGATCAGATTGATCTTGGCCGGAATGCCGCGCAAAAGGCGAACAAGTTGCTTGGCGTCTGCCATGCTGTCATTGACGTCTTTCAGCATCACATATTCGAACGTGATGCGCCGCGTATTCCCGGCAGCCGGATACTCGCGGCACGCCTTAAGCAACTCCTTGATCGGATATTTGCGGTTCACGGGCACAAGCACATCGCGAAGCTCGTCGGTCACGGCATGAAGGCTGATGGCGAGATTCACGCCGAGTTCGTCGCCGCACTGCCGGATCATCGGAACGACGCCCGACGTCGAAAGCGTAATGCGCCGCTTGCCGATCCCGATGCCTTCGGGATGCATGACGATCCGCAGCGCCTTGGCCACATTGTCATAGTTGTTCAACGGCTCGCCCATGCCCATCATCACAAGGTTCGTGACGGCGCGGGACGAAACATCGCCGTTCGCCCCCGGCTTTCCGGGTTTCTTCGCGACGCCTTCCTTGGCGGGTTCAGGCCAGTCCTGCAACGCGTCGCGCGCGATCATGAGCTGCGAGAGAATCTCGCCCGCCGTCAGATTGCGCACGAGCCGTTGCGTGCCCGTATGGCAGAACTTGCACATCATCGCGCAGCCGACCTGGCTCGAGACGCACAAAGCGCCCCGGTCTTCCTCGGGAATATGCACGCATTCGACTTCGTTGCCGTCGGCCATCCTGAGCAGCCATTTCTGCGTGCCGTCGGAGGATTTCTGGTGCGCGGAGATTCCCGGCCTGTCGATGGAAAAATGTTCGGCGAGTTTTTCGCGCGCGGGCTTGGCGAGCGTCGTCATCGACTGAAAGTCGTTCACGCCCATGCAATAGAGATGGGACCACACCTGCTTGGCGCGGTATTTTTCGAAGCCTGCCGACATCAACGCAGCGGTCAGCTCGTCGAAGTCGAGGCCGATAAGATTCGGTTTTTCGGTCATGATCCGTTCAGGCGCCGTGCGCCTTATTTTCGCTTGCCGGTCACCGGATCGACGCCGATCCGCGTTCCCATACGGGCGATTTGCAAGTCAATATAGCTGTTGATCATACCGACCTTGTCCTCGCGGATCAAGGCGCGAACGGGGTCGCCGTTGTTGTTTTCTTCGGTAAAAACATAGCGCAAATAAGGCCCTGTGGCGGTCAGGGTCTGATGCCATGCGGCCGTTAACCCTTGCGCAAGCATAAACTTGGCCGCATTGCCCGTCGCCTGATCGGCAAGATGCAAAAGGCCCATGATGCTTTCTTCGATGGATCCGGCGTGGATGGTGGTGATGACAAGATGGCCCGTTGTGGCGGCGCGAAGGATCTGCTCGGCCGCGCGAGGGCTACGCACTTCGCCCACGAGAAGATAACGCGGCGTCCAGCGCAAGGCGGTTTTGAGCGGAAGAGCCCAGTCTTCCTTCTCGACCTCGACCTGATAGCAATAGCCGTATTCGCCGACGGCTCCGTCGAGCGTGTATTCGACCGGGTCTTCGACCGTAATGCCGACGCCGCCAAACCGTTTCAGGTAATCGGCGAGCAGCGCAAAGCTCATGGTGGTTTTGCCGTGGCCGGTCGGGCCCGAAATCAGGATCAACCCGTCGCGCTGGCCGAGGCGCCGCAACTGGGTCCCTATATGAGGCGTAACGGAAAGCTCTTCGAGCGTGGGCACGCGCGAATTGATCCGGCGCAAAATAACCCAGGCCTGCCCGTTGGCAAGCTTCTGGTAAGACCGGCGGAAACGCATCTCGTCATATTCGAACGAAGCGTCCGGATCGTCGACGGCCCGCGCCAGCTTGTCGGCGATAATCTCGGTCTCGCCCCTGTATTGATCGGGAAGCGCGCGCGTCCAGTTGTTGCTGTAATCGCGGCCCGGCGTGCGGTAACGCGCTACGCCCCGACCGTCGCGGTCGATGCGGACATAAAGATCCATAAACGGCAAATCGCGCAGCCTGGTGCCGGTCGCTTCGGTTCCTTGAAGATTGAGAATCGTCATTATCGTTTCCCTCCTGGCGCCGTGCCGCCCTGCAGGCGAGCCATTGCGCGATCGATGTAGGTCGAAAGCATGCCGATCTTGCTTTCACGGATCAGCGTACGCACAGGATCGCCCGGCGCATTTTCTTCGGTGTAGAGATAACGGAGATTGGGCCCCTGCTCGCCCAGAGTCTGGTTGACGAGCGCGGTCAGGCCCGTGGCAAGCATGTTGTAGGCGGCCGCGCCCATGGACTGCTCGGCAAGGAAAATAATGCCCATCAAGGCTTCTTCCATGGCGCCCGCGTGAACGGTGGTGATGACAAGATGGCCCGTGGTGGCGGCGCGCAAAAGCTGCTCGGCCGCCTTGGGCGTACGGATTTCGCCGACGTAGATGTAGCGCGGGGCCCAGCGCAACGCGCGTTTGAGGCCCGTGGCCCAGTCTTCTTCCCTCTGGACCTCGACCTGATAGCACATGCCGCCGGTGCCGTGACGGCCCGACATCATGAATTCGCAAGGATCTTCGATGGTGATGGCCGTGCCGCCGTAGGTTTTCAGGAAATGCCCCAAAAGGGCGACGGCGCTGGTGGTTTTGCCGTGGCCGGTCGCACCGGAAATAACAATCAGGCCGTCGCGCTTTCCAAGGTTCATCATGTGGCTCACGATGGCCGGGGGAAGCTTGAGCTTGTCGAGATCGGGGATCTTGGTGTTGATGCGGCGCGCACAAACCCACGACGAGCCGTCGTTGAGAAACTGGCGCGCAAGACGCATGCGCGCGTTTTCGAAGGTAATGGCGCCGTCGTTATGCTCCTGAAGCTTTTCGAGAACGGCCGCCTGGAAGCGCGCGATGCTTTCCTCGAATTCCGGCGGAACAAACTGACTGATAACGCTGCCGCGTTCGTTTGAACGAAAATAGGCCTGCTCTTTCGTATCGAGCCGGACATAAAGATCGATAAAAGGCAAATCGTCGAGAATAGGCATTCAGGTCTCCGTGGCGCCCCAAAACAGGCATACGAACGAGAACCGTTTGCCTCAGGCGAAAGAAGAGACCCTCCACGCGACGCGAGACGGCGGCTCGAACGGGATTATTGTTTGCCCATCTTGAGTTAAAATCGGCTTAATGGCCTCGGGCCCGGCTTTTTCGAGAACGATCCGCGCGTTGTTGGGGGCCAGTCCGTAGAACAAAGGCCCATTGAAGCTTGCAAAAGTCTCGAGATTTTCCAGTTTTCCGGCTTTTTCGAAGATGTCGGCATACCATCCGATGGCGTTGGGAGCCGTAAAAATCCCCGCGCATCCGCACGAAGATTCCTTGGCGCTCAGGGCATGGGGGGCGGAGTCGGTCCCGAGAAAAAACATAGGCGCGCCCGACGTGGCGGCGGCGACAAGC
>JAQUUS010000137.1 GCA_028693775.1 Alphaproteobacteria bacterium
GGCGGGTTGCCTCAGTTTACGACCGTTCGGCGCTCAGGCTTACGGATGCCGACCGCGCAAGGCTCGAAGGGCAGGGACGTAAGCCCCATTGGCGATTCAAGCTCGATTATGCAGATGCCGTTTGGGACGATCTCGTTCAGGGACACAAAATTCTTCATCCGTCCGCGATTTCCGATCCCGTGCTCGTGCGCGAAGACGGCGTGCCGCTTTATACCTTCTGCTCGGTCGTTGACGATATTGCCGACAAAACCACGCACATCGTTCGCGGCGAAGATCATGTCACCAACACTGCCGTTCAGCTTCAGGTGTGGCAGGCGATGACCGATGCGCCGCCTCCGGTTTTTGCGCACTATCCCTTGATTGTCAGTGCCGACGGAACCGAGATGAGCAAGCGTCTCGGTACGCTGTCGATTGCGAGCATGCGTGACGAATTTCATATCGAACCCATGGCGATCAACGCTTTGCTGGCCAAACTTGGGACGTCGGACCCGGTAGCTCCGTGTTTGTCGCTCGAGGAGCTCGCTCGCGATTTCGATTTTGGCAAAATTTCGCACGCGACGCCGAAATTCGATTTAGGGGAATTGAAATCCCTTAATTCGAAGATTTTGCATCTTACGCCGTATGCTTCCGTTCAGGCGCGCTTATCAACTCTGGGTATTCCTGAAACGGGTGAAGTTTTCTGGAACGCCGTTCGCTCCAATATTTCTACGCTCGATGACGTTCGGGGGTGGGCCGGGATTGTTTTTGGCGCTCTTGCGCCCGTCGTTCGCGATGCGGCTTTCCTTCAGCAGGCGGCCAATTTACTTCCCGCATCCCCCTGGACCGATGAGACCTGGCATGTGTGGACGGAGACGGTCAAAACAAAAACAGGCCGCAAGGGCAAGGAGTTATATATGCCTTTGCGCCTGGCTTTGACCGCGCTCGAACATGGACCGGAGATGAAATGCCTTCTTCCTCTTCTCGGGGAAGGAAAAGTCAAAGCCCGTCTTTGCGGCAAGACGGCATAAGAAAGCTTCATTTTCCCGTTGGCTGTACCCTTAAAAGTTGCGCATGATTCTGTGTGTGCCGGAGCTTTTCTTGCTTTCGTTCTTTTCAGAAACCGAATCGATGTGTTTGCATCTGATTGAAAATGCGTTCATTTGTATGTTTGCATACAAATACGAAATTCTTTTCAGGTCTTTGGAAAAATCAGCTTCTCAAAATCCTATGGTTAATATATAAAAGACCTAAACAACCACTGGTAGAGATGGACTCCATGTCTGTGATCGCGAGAAGAGCTTTCTGCGCACGAATTTTGGTGGTTGATGACAGCATTTTTGATCGCAGACTCATATCCCTTGCGCTCAAAAAATCTGGATTCAACAATATCCTGACGGCCGATAACGGCGAAGACGCTCTCAAAAAAACCTTTGATTTCCGCCCCGATCTTGTCCTGCTCGATTTGAGGATGCCGAACCTCGATGGCTTCGGCTACATTGAGATGGTTCGCAATAATGACAAATTGTCGCGCATGCCGATTATCGTGCAAACAGCACAACCTGATCGTCAATCATGGTTGCGGGCCTTGTCGTGCGGCGCTGATGATTTCCTTTCTAAGCCTTTGGATATGGAAGAAGTCGCTTTGCGAATCTGCGTTCAGGTGGAACGTTATTTCGTCTTGAAGGAGATGGTAGACACACATGAGTATTTGAAAATGGAAATCGATGTTTGTCATGATCTTCTTAAGGAGTTCGAGGCCAGCGGCGTTTTGCCTTTTCCAAAAATGAGCATCCTCTACAAACACCATGAAGTGCTGGAACAGATCGTCAAATGCGGGACTTACAACTGACGGTAGGGATTGGTGTGTCTCAAATGTGCAGGTTCTAAAAAATTTTTCGATCCGCGTAAATTCTCGTTTGAAGCGGTCGAAAGATATGTATGGTTAACAGGTATGGTTAATGCGCGATTCTTAAGGACATCGCGCATGGCAAGAAAACATCTAAAAGGGGACTCCATATGCTCAGCAATCTCAAGATCGGCAAGCGATTGATTCTGGTTGTCATCGCTATGCTTGTTGGCATGGCACTGGTCGGTACGCTCGGCCTCATTAATTTGAGAAAGAATCTGTTGCTTGATCGCCAAGCTCAAACAAAGGTCGTTGTCGAAAACGCTCATACGCTCGTTGAATATTATCAGCAGCGCGCTGCCAAGGGCGAGCTTGAAATGGCCGATGCTAAGAAGCGCGCGGTCAACGCCATCTCGGCTATGCGCTACGATGGAAACAACTACGTTTTCATCATCGACGCCGAAGGCACCTTTTTGGCCCATCCGACTGCAGAAGGCCAGAACAAGTTCGACGATCTCGATCCCGAAGGGGTTCCTTATATGCGCGAATTTATCAGCGCCATGCATAAGGGCGGCGAGTACGTTTCCTATATGTGGAAGCGCGACGCGTCGAAGCCTGCCGTTCCGAAGATCAGCTATGTTGTTCCCCTCAAGGGATGGAACTGGGGCGTCGGCACCGGAATCTATATCGACGACGTCGATCAGGAATTCTGGCTCAATGCCAAGATCACCGGGGGCATTTCCTTTGTTCTCTTCCTCGTGATCGGCGGCGGTGCTTTGCTGATCAGCCGTGGCATCACCAAGCCTCTTGGCGAGATCACCGACGGCATGGATCGCCTTGCCGAAGGAGACAAGACAATTGAGGTGCGTTATACGTCCAACAAGGACGAGATCGGAGATCTCGCCCGCGCTCTCGAAACCTTCAAGGCCAACGCCATCAAGATGGAACAGCTCGAGAAGGAACAGAAGGAGCAGGAACAGCGCGCGGCTGCAGATCGCAAGGTCCTCATGAACAAGATGGCGGACGATTTCGATCACAGCGTCAAGGGCGTCGTCAACACGGTTTCGGCCGCTGCGACGGAAATGCAGGGCAGCGCGAAGTCCATGTCGGCCATTGCGGAAGAGACCAGCGCTCAATCGTCTGCGGTTGCGGCTGCGGCCGAGGAATCGTCGACGAACATTCAGACGGTCGCTTCGGCGGCGGAGGAGCTCAATGCCTCCATCGGCGAAATCAACCGTCAGATCGGCGAGTCCGTCAAGGTTGCCGGCGAGTGTATGACCGAAGCCGAGGCTACCGGCAAGGTGATGCAGACGCTCAGCAAGTCGGCGGAAGACGTGGGCAATGTCGTGAAGCTTATCGAAGGCATCGCGAGCCAGGTCAACCTGCTGGCCTTGAACGCCACGATCGAAGCCGCTCGTGCCGGTGAGGCAGGACGCGGGTTTGCGGTCGTCGCCAACGAGGTCAAGAGTCTGGCCAATCAGGTCAGCCATGCTGCAAAGGATATTACGCAGCAGATCGGCGGCATCCAGACCCAGACCACTCAGGCGGTGGGAACGATCGATGTGATCACCAACACCATTCGCCATATCAACGAGATTTCGACGGCCATCGCTGCTGCGGTTGAAGAGCAGGGAACGGCGACGAAGGAAATCTCCAGGAGCATTCAGGAAACCGCTCAGGGCACGAAAGAAGTTACGCGCAATATCGAAGGCGTGACCAAGGCTGCGGCCGAGACGGGCACTGCTTCGACGCAGTTGCTCGACACGGCGGGCCAGCTTGCCCATGAAGCCGAGTCCCTGCGCCGCGTCGTGGAAGAGTTTATCTCCACGGTTCGCAAAGGGTAAGGTTCAGGAGTTTCCCCATAAAACGCCCCGCTTTGAAAAAGGCGGGGCGTTTTTTTACCGGTTTGCGTGAGGTTTTGGGGTTAGCTGTTGGCGGCGGCTTTTTGTTTCAGCTTTTCCGTTTCTCTTTCGTAGACTTCGTTGAGAACGGCGGAGAACTTGTGTTCCGAAGGGAGCTTCTCTTTGAGTTCCTCGAGGAAGATCATTCTCAGGCCCGTGTGAACGTCGATGCGCCGGATTTTGTCTTCGTCGACGGGCGTTGTGAAAAGGTTTTTGGTGTTAATGCCGTTTGCGGCAAGCTCAAGCTGAGTGCGGACGCATTTTTCGCAGACCCCGCAGTTGTTTCCTCCTGCGTTCTCCTCATAGCAGACGCGCAGGTTTTCGATAAGAACGGGGAAGTTTTTCAGGAACTGTATGCGTTCTAAACGGGTGTGGGTCCCGCCTGTTGTGACGATCGGAAAACGGTTCGATCCAAGGAGATGATTGATGGCGATATGCGAGCCGTGGGCCCCGATACGCAGTTCCTGACTGTAGCTGAAATCGTTGGAGAAAATACCGCTTGAAAAACGTTCGCTCAGCGTTTGCAAAATGCTGCTGCAGGCTACGTTATATCCTTTAAACCATATGGGGCAAAAATCCTGTTGCCAGTTGGTGGCGACAATCGCGCAGTCGGCGCTGAAATCTTTCAGGACCCGTTCCGCTTTTTCGAGGGCGATGTTTCGCGCCGAGATGTCGCCGTGTTTGAGATCCCATCCGACCACGAGCACGCCAAGGCCAATTTTTTTACTGAGGTGTCCCAAAATCCCTGCGGAATGGGCGGCTAGCGAAAAGCTTGAATCAACCCCGCCGGAGAATAACAGGACAGACTTCCGTTTCGGGTCGTTGGGGATTTCGACGATTTTTTTTGCCTTGATGCTGATTCGATGAAACAGGTCGGGCCGCCATGACGACCAGATTTGAAGAAATTCGTCGATATTCGAAAGTTGCGATCTGGATACCGTTCCCCGGATTTCGAGGTCAAGCTTGTTGGCGGAAGCGTATTGGCTCATGGCGACAAGGGCGAAATCCAGCGTTTTGAACCGCTTTGTCCATAGGTTTTTGTTGGACTTGAAAAACAGGTATTGGCTGCCCTTTGAGGTCGTGGCGCTAACGACCAATTCGTTTGATTTATGCTTAACGAGCGCGACTTCGAGCGTATTATTATCGGTTATTTTGCCGTAGCCTGTTTTTCTGCGGATGTACTGACGCACTCGTTCGCCGAAAACCATAAGGATTGTCTCCTGAAGTAGAGATGGGAACTGTTTTTGATGGATTTTTTGTTAGCATAATGGCCAAAATATTGATAGAGAGATTGAATTCGGCGTCAATGGCCGGGAAGAGCATGCGGGTGTAGCTCAATGCCCGCGAGCGTAGGCGAGCTTCTTAACAAGAAGAGACGTTGACGCTATGTTGGTTTCTTGAG
>JAQUUS010000138.1 GCA_028693775.1 Alphaproteobacteria bacterium
CGCTCTGGTTCCATGGACTGGCGACGTCCCGAAGCGGCCTTTGGCCCTCGGCGCGCCCAAAGACCCCGGCGGACCTCAAATAAACTAACGGATTAACTTGATAGTCGTTCGCTATCCCGTTCTTTTATTTCGTTTTTTAGGGTGGGCGTTAACCAATGGCTCGCGAAATTTGCCTCAGCCGCGTTCTCGTGATACGCAATAGGCCGTCAAACAGAACAACAGATAAGAATGCAATCCTTAGACTTCGAAAAGTCCGTTGCGGAGCTTGAAACCAAGATCGAAGAGCTGCGGCACTTGTCCGACGGCGGCCATGTCAATATCGGCTCCGAAATCAGCAAGTTGCAGGACAAGGTCGATAAACAGCTTCGCTCCCTTTACGACAAGCTCTCGCCCGAACAAAAGGTTCAGGTCGCGCGGCATGCCGACAGGCCTCATTGCCTTGATTACATTCGCGGACTGATCGAAGAATTTACGCCTCTGGCTGGGGATCGGCTGTTCGGCGAAGATCTTGCCATTGTTGGCGGATTGGGCCGTTTTCGCGGGCAATCCTGCATCATTCTGGGACAAGAACGCGGCTTCGATACCGACAGCCGCATCAAGCACAATTTCGGCATGGCCAAGCCCGAGGGCTATCGCAAAGCCCAGCGTTTGATGAACATGGCCGATCATTTCGGACTTCCGATCATTACGCTGGTCGATACGGCGGGCGCTTTTCCGGGCGTAGACGCCGAAGCGCGCGGGCAAGCCGAAGCTATCGCACACTCCATCGAAACATGCCTTCGCGTCGGCGTTCCGTTCGTTTCATGCGTGATCGGCGAAGGCGGATCGGGCGGCGCGATTGCGATTGCCGCCAGCAATGCCGTTCTCATGCTGGAGCATGCCATTTATTCCGTGATCTCTCCCGAAGGCTGCGCGTCGATCTTGTGGCGAAACGCAGCCAATGCCGCCGATGCCGCAGAGGCCTTGCGCCTGACGGCTCAGGACTTGCTCAAGCTCGGCATTATCGACGAGATCGTTCCGGAACCCGTCGGCGGCGCACATCGCGATCAGAAAAAAACGATTGAATCCGCAGGCGACGCTATCGAAAAAGCGTTGTCTCCCCTGATGAGCCTCGACCGGAAAGCCCTTGTCGCCGAACGGCGCAAAAAATTCCTCGATATGGGCAAAAAGGGTTTGGAATAGCAGCGGAAGCTCCCATGTCTCAGTTCCTCTTCGACCGCATTGTCGTCGCTACGCACAACGCCGGAAAGCTTCGTGAATTCGCGGAGCTGCTGAAGCCTTTTGTCAAAGAGATCGTATCGGCCGGGCAACTGGGACTCCCCTCGCCCGAAGAAACGGGAACGACCTTCGCCGAAAACGCCCGCATCAAGGCCATGGCTGCAGCCAAAGCGAGCGGAAGCGTCGCCTTGGCCGACGACAGCGGCCTATGTATCGACGCTCTGGGCGGACAGCCCGGAATCTTTTCCGCCCGCTGGGCCGCAGACGGCATCGACAAAGCCATGCAACGCGTTCAGGCCGAGCTCGGCAACGCCAAGGACCGCTCAGCCCATTTTTCGTGCGTTCTGACCCTGTGCTGGCCCGACGGACGAGTCGAATTTGTCGAAGGCCGCGTCGACGGAACTATCGCTCCCGCCCCTCGCGGAATACACGGGCATGGCTACGATCCTGTCTTTATTCCGGACGGTTACGACCTCACGTTTGCCGAAATGCCGGAGGAAAAGAAAAACAAAATCAGTCACCGAGGCCGGGCAACGCAAGCCCTGATCGAGCGCTTCTTTGTGCAGCGCGAAAAATAAGCCAAAATACCCAATTGAATTACAAGCAATTTTTGCTGGATAATATTAACAAAATGGGTTAATGACTTTCTATTTTCCAGAAATAGAAAGGGCTTGCTTCATGTCCAATACTCCCGCTTTTGCTCCCGACGAACCCCCTGAAATTCAGGTTCATTCGCACGAACGTTACCATTCCATTCTTAAAGCATGCGCCAATCTCCCTCCCGTGACGACAGCTGTCGTTCATGCCGTGGACTTGACGACCGTGCAAGCAGTTGCAGACGCCGTTAAGGAAAATCTGATGAAGCCAATTCTGCTCGGCAGCGAAGCGGTCATCAAGAAAATCGCGGCTGACAACAAGATCGATATTTCCGGATGGGAAATCATCGACACGAAAAGCGCCCATGAATCCGCCCAGAAGGCCGTCGAACTGGCAGCCGCAGGCAAAGCCGAAGTTATTATGAAGGGTTCCCTTCATACCGACGAGGTTCTCTCGCCCGTCGTTTCCTCCACCGGAGGCCTTCGCACAAGCCGCCGCCTGTCGCAATCCTACGTTATGGACACAGCCGGTTATCACAAGTGGCTGATCGTCACCGACGGCGTTGTGAACATCGCGCCCGACCTGATGACCAAGGCCGACATCATCCGCAACGCTTGCGATGTCTGGCGCGTTTTGACGGACGAAGACCGCCTTCCGAAGGTCGCCGTTCTGGCCGCCGTCGAAGTCGTCAATCCGAAGATGCAAGCGACGCTCGATGCCGCCGCGCTGTCCAAGATGGCCGACCGCGGCCAGATCACGGGCTGTCTGATCGATGGCCCGCTGGCCTTCGACAACGCCATCAGCAAGGAAGCCGCCGCACAGAAGAAGATCACTTCGGAAGTCGCGGGCGATGCCGACATTCTCCTCGCTCCGGAAATCGAATCCGGGAACATGATGGCCAAGCAGCTGAGCTTCATCAACAAGGCCGACGCTGCGGGCATTATCATGGGCGCCAAGGTCCCCATCATCCTGACCAGCCGCGCCGACAATCTGCGCTCGCGCCTGCTCTCGTGCGCTATCGCCGTTCTTGTGACCAACGCCAAAAAGGAAGGTCGTATAAAATGACGGATACAATCCTGATCCTTAACGCTGGGTCCTCCAGCGTTAAGTTTCAGCTGTTTGGCTGTAAGAACGGTTTGCCGCGGCTTGCAACGGGGAGCGTGACCGGAATCGGAACGGCTCCGGTGCTTTCCGTTTCTCGCGACGGCGCTCCGGAATCCAAGATGAAGGTCAATCTTCCGTCGAACGAGACGCAAAAGCGCGGCGTTCGGCGCATTCTTGACTGGCTCGACAGCCAAAAGGCAGACTGGAAAGTCGTGGGCGTCGCGCACCGCTTCGTGCATGGCGGTACGGACTTCTTCGAGCCGACGCTGATCGACTCCCATGTCTTCCATCGCCTCAAAAAACTGATCCCGCTGGCGATCCTGCATCAGCCGCACCATCTGGCGGGCGTCGGCGTCATTACGCGCATTTTGCCCATGATTCCGCAAATTGCCTGTTTCGACACCGCGTTTCATTCCCATCACGAGAAGAAGTTCACGGATTACGCCCTTCCGCAGGAGATTACGGACAAGGGCGTGCGCCGCTACGGCTTCCATGGCCTCTCCTATGCCTTCATCGCGCAAACGATGCAGAGGGAACATCCGGATTTGGCCAAGGGCTGCGTCGTCGTCGCCCATTTGGGCAACGGGTCGAGCCTTTGCGCCATCAAGAACGGCCAGGGCATCGACACGACGATGGGCATGACCGTCCTTGATGGGCTTCCGATGGGAACACGGACGGGCTCGATCGATCCCGGCGTTGTGTTCTACATCATTCGCGAACTGGGCATGACTCCGGACGAAGTCGAGCAGATGTTCTATCACCGCTCGGGCCTCAAGGGGATGTCGGGCGTCAGCAACGACGTCAAGACCCTGCTGGAAAGCGACGATCCCCGCGCCAAATATGCGCTCGATTATTTCTGCACATATATCGCGAAGAACGTTGCGTCGATGGCCGTGTCGCTGGGCGGGATCGATGCGCTTGTCTTCACGGGCGGCATCGGCGAAAACGCGGAACCGATAAGGAATTCAGTCATGAATTACCTGTCGTTCATGAACATTCCGAAGATTCTCGTGATCCCCACAAACGAAGAACGCTACATGGCCGAGCAAGCCTTGCAGCTTCTGACCAAAAAAGGCATCGTGAGCTAGGCTCACGCTTCCGCATACATACAAAAAAAACCGGCAGGAAAGCTCCTGCCGGTTTTTTTTTACTTAAAAGCGCCGTTTACTCCGACGGCGCATAACACCTGTGTTCGTCGTGGTGAGAAGCTCCGCCGACGACCATCCAGGATGCAAACCCATGTCCATAACCCATCGCTCGTTTTGACCACTGCCGTCGGATCGCCTCCAGCGCAGAGATCGCTGGTCGGAGCCGTACTCGTCGTGACGCCCGTAGCCGAGCCGCAAACGCCAACGATACTATAAGAACAAATACCGGCGCTCTTCCCCGGGA
Source organism: Alphaproteobacteria bacterium (assembly GCA_028693775.1). Taxonomy (GTDB): domain Bacteria; phylum Pseudomonadota; class Alphaproteobacteria; order UBA9219; family UBA9219; genus CAIXLI01. Next base: position 4,312 of record JAQUUS010000138.1, read on the forward strand.
TCCTGAAAAGAACTTTATAAGATTTTCCTTCCGGTTTTTCACCTTTCAAAGAGAACATTCGAACCAATTTTCTCATCTTTAGAAAAGACACAATACGAACGGCCTGTTCTTCAAAACTTGTCACCGACCTCCTTTTTCATTTACTGACTCGCTTGTACTTACATCAATCGCGCCGAAGGGTACTTCTCATAACGGCAAAGACGCTAACGACCCAGAACCAGAAGAAGACGCCTTCAAATAAAGCAATGCAGTGTACAAGCCCCCCTTCGGACACGGAAGGGTTGCGAGCAATATTCCACGAATCACGCTGATGCAAGTCTACAAAAAACGGCATGACAGCATCGACGGCGTACAGGTACGGAGAAAACGCCGGATATTCCGGAACCCTGCGATCAAGTGCGCAAGCGTTACTTGTCCACGAGGGACGGCAAGCTCCCAAGCAAGCACCGACAGACTGCGAATAGTCGAGATATTGAAACAACGGCCAGAATTTTTGCCGCCTTCCGAGATAGCTGTATCGAGGAACAAGGATCTCATTCGGACGAACGAACGACGCTGCGGCAGGCGACGATCCGCACGTTTGTTTGAGCGCGGCGCATTCGGGAGCGCATGTGCGCCGAAGGTCTTCGTCGAGATAAATTCTCGAATCCGACGGAACGAAGAGGCCATAGGCAGCGGCATTGCGGTAGACGAACCCCGACCCGATCACAACGACGGCGACAAGAGCTGTCAGAACATGAAGATTGGAAAAGCCGATATGGAAAAGCTCCACAAATCCGCGAAGAAGCAC
>JAQUUS010000139.1 GCA_028693775.1 Alphaproteobacteria bacterium
GCCGCTTTACCCCGCCCCTAACCCCTCCCGCAAGGGGAGGGGGATTTTGGTTCGTGTCGGGGCGGCTTCTTGTTTCGGGCGTGTTTTGCGGTTGCTTGGGCGCGGTGTGAGGCGTTTGAGAATTCAGGCGTTGGGCGGGCGGAGCCGCTTTACCCCGCCCCTAACCCTCCCGCAAGGGGAGGGGGATTTTGGTTCGTGTCGGGGCGGCTTCTTGTTTCGGGCGTGTTTCGCGGGTGCTTGGGCGCGGTGTGAGGCGTTTGAGAATTCATGCGTTGGGCGGGCGGGAATGCTTTACCCCGCCCCTAACCCCTCCCGCAAGGGGAGGGGGATTTCGAGGCAGCCTTCCGAAGCGGTAGCGTAGGTGGACCGCAAGGGGAGGGGGATTGAGGGATGGCGGGGGCGCTGGGGCTGGGCGTTATAGGGATTTCGGTTCTTGTTTGAACACGGCGATTCCGGGTAGAGTGCTCCTCTGTTGGTTCTGTGCGGCGCGGGCCGCTCTTTGCGGAGTCTTTATGTCTTCTTCTGAAAAACAGGCTGTTGCCCTGAGTTCAATGGCGGCCAGCGCCCTTATGACCGTCGCCAAGTTTATTGTCGGCTTTATGACGGGAAGCCTCGGTCTCATTTCGGAGGGGTTGCACAGTTTCCTCGATTTCGGCGCGACCGTTTTGACCTTCATGGCCGTTCGAGTCAGCGATAAGCCCGCAGATACTTCCCATCCTTACGGTCACGGCAAGGTGGAGAGCATTGCCGCTCTGGCCGAGACCGTTTTGCTGTTTATTACCAGCTTCTGGATCATTTATGAGGCCGCCGAACGGCTTATGACGGGCGAGGCCGAGGTTGAGGCAACCTGGTGGTCCGTCGCCGTTATTGTCGTTTCCATCGGCATCGACATCTCCCGCGCTCGTGCGCTCAAGCGCGTCGCGGAGAAGACCAAGAGCCAGGCGCTTGAGGCCGACGCGCTTCATTTTAGCTCGGATGTGCTCAGCTCGATTGTCGTTCTTGTCGGACTCGGGCTTGTGGCGATTGGATGGCCTACGGGCGATGCCCTTGCCGCTATCGGCGTTTCCATCTTTGTGTGCCATGCGGGCTGGGTCATGGGGAAGCGCACGATCGATACGCTGATCGATACCGCGCCTCAGGGGGCTAGCGAGCATATCAGTTCTGTCGTTCGTGGCGTTCATGGCGTGGCGGGCGTGCTTCGCGTGCGCGTGCGGCCTGCGGGGAGCATGTTTTTCGTTGAGACCGATATTGCCGTGGGACGCAGCTTTTCTCAGGACCGCGTCGCCGAAATCCGCAAGAATGTCGTCGAGGCCGTTCAAAAGGAAATGCCGGAGGCCGAGGTTTCCGTCGTTGCGCATCCTTTGGCTTTGGGGACCGAAACCGTTCAGCAGCGCGTTTTTGTCATTGCCTCCAATCGCGGCGCCAGCGTGCATCATGTGACTGTGCATCATTCGGGTGGGAAGCTTTCTATCGGGCTCGATCTGGAGGTTGAGGGGTGGCGGTCCATTCGCGATGCGCACGAGATCGCTTCGCAGCTCGAAAACGATATGCGCGCCGAGTTCGGGGCGGAAACCGAGGTCGAGACCCATATCGATCCGCTTCAGGACAGGGGAATCAACGGCGTGGATGTCGAGGATGCCGAGCTGGAGAAGATCAAGAAAAACGTCGGCGCGTTTGTCGAAGAAACCGGCTCGCTCGCTCATTTGCACAAGGTGCGCGCGCGCAAGACAGATTTGGGCCTGATCGTTTATTTCCATTGCCGGTCGTCGTCGGACAAGACTGTGGCCGAGGTTCATGCAATGGCCGATTCGCTCGAACAGCGCATTCGCCACAAGTATCCCCATGTGTTGCGCATTGTCGCGCATGTGGAGCCGGAGCGGGAATTTTAGCTTGGAGGGCCGTTTTTAGGCCAAGGGGGATCGATGCTGGTTAGAAAGAAAGAGTCTGCGAGCGTTTTGCGCGAGGATGCCCATGGCGGATCGGGTGGGCGGCGCCTTTATGCGACCGAGCGCGATATGGCTTGCTCCGCTTTTTCGGCGATGACTTACGGCTTTTTGCCCGCCGGGGCCGCTTTTGACTGGCACAAGCATGAGGGGATCGAGGAGATTATGCTTGTGCTGAAAGGGCGGGGGACCGTTGAGGACCGCGAGGGCAAATACGGATATGCCGAAGGGGATTTGTTTATTTATCCCGCGGGCGTGGAGCACCGGATCGAAAATACCGGGGACGTTGAGGACGAGTTCGTGTTTATTCGCGTTCGCGTTTAGGCGGTTCAGCAATCCGCGCAAACGCCGTGGAGTTCGATGGCGTGGTGCTTGAGCGCGTGGCCGTGTTTTTTTGCGGCTTTCTCGAGCGATTTTGAGACGGCGGAGTCTTCGATTTCCTCGACGCGGCCGCACTTGTCGCAGACGATCAGAAGATGGCTGTGGTCGGCCTTTTCGTTGAGGCACAGTTCGTAGGCGTTCTTGCTTTCGATCTTTAGCACGACACCGGCGTCGATCAGGAATTCAAGCGTGCGGTAGACGCTGATTGCCGATAGTTTCGCTTTTCGCCGCTTGTTGACCGCCGCGAGGATTCCGTAGGCCGTTTGGGGGCCGTCTTGTACCGCCATTTCGGCCACGATGTCGCGCCGGACGTTTGTCATCCGTCCTCCCTTGCGGCGCAGGTGGCGCTCGATCTTTTTCAGGACGTTGTCGATGGGGGCTGGGGGCACTGCGGTTCTCCAACTGGTTTGCGCGTTATATAAGATAAATCGTGTCCCGGCAACCGGCCTCTAAAACGCCAGTTTGACCGCCAGCGAGAGCGTTGTTCCCATGTCCGCGTTGCGGCCCCACAGGCTTTGCTGGACGCCTGCGTTGATGCGGACGCGCTCGGTCAGCGGCATGACGAGGCCTGCTGTGAGTGCGAGGCTTTCGGGGTTTTCTTCGTGGGCGGTGAAGTTTTGGCTGTAGTTCAGCTCGAGCTCGGGTTGCAGCCATGGGCGGACCTGATAGCCCGCGGCTATGTCGGCGGTGAGCGCCCCGCGCGCGTTGTGGCGCTCTTCGCCGATGGGCAGGCTGTAGCCGAGGGCGGCGTTTCCCGTCCAGAGGCCCCAGTCTTTGCTTGCGGCGAGGGTTTGGTCGACGCTCCAGTATTCCTGACTCGTGCCGATTTCGCCTGCGTCGGCGCGGCTGCCGGTCGGGATCGTGATGCCGCCGATGTAGGCTGCGTCGAGCGACAGGGCTTCGTTGCGGTAGAAGCGGACGCGGGCGCTCAGGCCGAGGTCGCTTGCGTTCGATCCGGAGAACGGGCCTGCGTCGCCGTCGCTGTCGTAGTCGTTTTCCTTGTCTTTGAGCCATGAATATCCGGCGCTGAGCGAGATATCCACGTTTTCGACAAGGCCTGCTGTGAGGGACAGACCCAGCGCGCGCTCTGAGGCGTAGCCGCGCGTGTGCGAGTCCGATCCGGAGTCCCAGAGACGGTCTGCGAATGCGTAGCCGTAGGAAAGTTCGGCTTCGGCGTGTCCGGGATCGACCGGGGTTGCGTCGGGCGTGTTGATTTTTCCGTGCTCGGGCGAGGCTTCTTCCGCAAGGACGGGGGATGCCGCGAAGACGAGAAGGCAGGTTAGCAAAGAGATCGATTTTTTATTATGCAAAGACATGCGGGCTTACTTTCCGTTGAGGGTCATGGCTTCTTTGAATTGTGCGGCGTTGTAGGCCATCATCGCTTCGTAGGTCGGCGCGGGGCCGTCGGGCGGCGACAGAGTATCCGAATAGACCGGCTTGCCGACGCTCGCTCCCGCGTCCTTTGCGAGACGCTCGATGAGCAGGGGGCTGGCCATGCTTTCGAAAAAGACGCGGCGGATTTTTTCGGTTTTCATTTGCTCGATCAGCGTTGCGATTTGCCGGGCCGTGGGCTCGATTTCGGTGTTGAGGCCTTGCGGCGCGAGGAACGAGACGTTGTAGGCAGCGCTGAAATAGCCGAACGCATCGTGGCTGGTGATGATTTTGCGGCTGCTTTGGGGGACGGATTTGAAATCGGCCTTGATGGCTTTGTCGAGCGTTTCGAGACGGGCGTCGTAGGCCTTGGCGCGCGCTGCGATGGCTCCGGCTTTGGCGGGAAGCGCGGCGGTGAGCGCGGCTGCGATGTTTTTGGCGTAGATCCGCGCGTTCGAGACGTCTTGCCATGCATGGGGGTCGGTTCCGTGCTCATGGCCATGTTGGTGTTCGCTTTCGTGCTCGTCGTCTTCGTTGCCGTGGCGCGGCTTGACGCCTTCGCTCGCGACCGCGACGCGGCCTTTGAAGCCGGAGGCAGAGACCATGCGGTCGATCCATCCTTCGAAGCCGAGGCCGTTGGCGATCACGACATCCGCTTCGGCCAGCGCGCGGGAATCCCCGGGGGTCGGTTTGTAGACGTGCGCGTCGCTGCCGGGCGGGACGAGGGGACGGACCGTTATATCGTCGCCGCCGATTTGTTTCGACATGTCGGCGAGGATGCTGAACGTCGCTACGACCTTGAGTGGCTGCGCGGTTGCCGATATTGGGAGAAGGACAAAAAAGGAGGCGGTGAGGGCTGTGAGGAGGGTGTTTTTCATGGGGCCGGAAGGGGTTGTTATTGTAACTTTATAACAATGTTACTTTATAACAATTATGCTGTCAATCCCGTTGACGCGCGGCAGGGCTTCACCCTATTCTCGGCCTCGCCGGTTGTCGGCGGTTTGGGAGAATGGGCGCCATGACGGAGCCTCTGATTACATTGAAAGACGTTTCCGTGTTTTATGGGACGCGCCGTGCTTTGGACAATGTGTCCGGCGATTTTCATGCCGGGTCGCTGACGGCCATCGCAGGGCCCAACGGATCGGGCAAGAGCACGCTTCTGAAGGTTCTGGCGGGGGTTATCCGTCCTTCGGCGGGACAGATCGGGTTTGCCGAGCGCAAGCGGCCCGTTATTGCCTATTTGCCCCAGAGCTCTCATTTGCAGCGCGATTTTCCGATTTCTGTGGAGGACGTTGTGTTGACGGGCTTCTATCCGAAACTTGGCGAACTGCGGCCCATCGGGCGCACGCACAGGGAGGCCGCACGCGCCGCGCTCGCGGACGTCGG
>JAQUUS010000140.1 GCA_028693775.1 Alphaproteobacteria bacterium
TCTTGCGCCCGTGAAGGCCTATCTGGGACGCGCGCCTGTCGAGCTTCGCATGGTGCTGGATGCGACCGCGCCCGTCGCGCGGTTCGATTTCGGCTTGATCGCGGACGGCGTCGAACTCGGCGATGTGCAAAACCTCTGGGGAATGAAGGCGTTTCTAACCGGCAACGGCGGCGTTTACGTCCGCCTTGCGGGCAAGGGCAACAGCGCGCATGAAATCGCCTCGAATCTGATCGGCATCGTGAACGTGGGCGCGATGAAGGGAAATATCTCGGCGGGGCTTTTGTCGAATGTCTCGTCGATCCTTCTGTCGCGGTTTCTTTCGGGAGGCGGGGAGAGCAACGTTCTCAACTGCCTCGCCGCGCGATTTATCGTCCGGAACGGCATTATGGCCGACAACGGCATCCTGATCGACTCCGCAGCTTCGACCATTTCCGGACAGGGGGCGATCAACCTGTCCAACGAAGCGGTTGAGATGGCCCTGCGCGCGCGGACAAAAGTTGTAAGCCTGAACAACCTGATTCCGCTCATCCAGATCGGCGGGAGCCTCAAAGACCTCCGTTATTCGGTGGATGCGGCGAATGTGGTGAAAGGCGTTGTGGGGGCGTTTGTAAGCGACGTCGATGAGGCGTCCTGGCCGATTCCCGAAGTCCAGCCCGATCCGTCGGGCGGAAACCCGTGTATTTATACGCTCGATCACCCCCAAAAGAGGTATTCTCCGGAGGGTTTGCGGTCCGATAAGCTGGGCCGGGCGGGCCAAATCATCGAAGAATTGGGAAAATCCTTGATCGGGGGCCTGTTTAACAAGTAATTGCGGTTGACAGGGCCGTAAGGTTTGGCCTAAACCTTGCCCCCTGTTGAAAACCAGCGGCAGAAACGATCCTGCCCGTATGGTTAACAAATGCGCGGGTGTAGCTCAGTTGGTTAGAGCGTCGGCCTGTCACGCCGAAGGTCGCGGGTTCAAGTCCCGTCACTCGCGCCATTTCTTGAGGCCAGAGTCTGGTGCCGCACCATCGAGAAAAGCGCATCCTTCCTTATTCCGCCCAGCAGATGTACGACCTTGTGGCCGATATTGGCCGCTATCCTGAATTTCTTCCGTGGTGCAAGGGCGCGCGCATTCTTTCGCGCACCGAAAAGGGCGTCGAAGCTGACCTGATCGTGGGAACGAAGCTGTTTCGCGAAAAATTCACATCCGTCGTCACGCTCGACAAGCCGCGCGCCATCGTCGTCGAATACAAGGCGGGGCCTTTGTCGAACCTGTCCAACGAATGGGCCTTCAAGCCCATGGGCCGCAAAAGCTGCGAAGTGTCGTTCGATCTGGATTTCGATTTTCGCTCGCCGTTGCTGCGGGCGGCGATGGGGGCGGTGTTCGAGCGGGCGCTTGGACGCATGATCGAGGCCTTCGAAGCGCGCGCCCGCGCGCTCTATGACCGCTGAATAAAAAACCCGCTCTGTAATGCAGAGCGGGTTTTTCTTTAAATACGCCAAAAAAAGCGCGGCAGCTTACTTGCCGACGGCTTCCTTCAGTTCCTTGGCGGCGCGGAAGGCGATCTTCTTCTTCGCGGGGATCTGGATCGCTTCGCCCGTGGCGGGGTTGCGGCCCATGCGCGCGGCGCGCTTCTTGACCTGGAGGATGCCGAGACCGGCGATGCGGATACGATTACCCTTCTTCAGATTCTTGACGATCATCGTCACAAGCGTGTCGCCGAGGATTTCGTTGGCGAGCTTCTTGGACAGATCGTACTTCTCGGCGATATCCGCCGAAATCTGTTTGAGGGTAACGGTGGGTTGTGCTGTGGCCATAGAGGCGCTCCATAATTAGAGGTTGAAACTGCTTTTACCTAAGCTGAAAAAACGCGGCTTTGCAAGCAAAAGAACGCATGAAGACAGGGGTTTGCAGCGATTATGATTAAGGAAATCTGTGTGTTGTTTTTGCGCATGCCTGTGGACAAGTCACAAGAGGTGCCGAAAGAGCTTTTGTCGCGCCATCTCTTGCCAATAGCGTAAAAATGCCTCATAAATGGGCGTATTCCAGTCTCTTACCGAGGTTTCTTCATGTCCGTTGGCAACGCTTTCTTCGCCTCAGTTCTCGATCTCGTGTACGTCGTGCTCAATCTGTACTGGTATGCCATTATGATCGGTGCAATCCTCAGCTGGCTTCTCGCGTTCGAGGTTGTTAATCCCTATAACCGCACGGTCCGCACAATCAACGACATGCTGGCGCGAATCACGGAACCGCTTTTGGCGCCGATTCGACGGTATCTTCCGCCTGCCGGAGGCTTCGATTTGTCTCCGATTGTGCTGTTGTTTGCGATCTATTTCCTGCAACGCCTTATCGTGCGGATGACATACTGATATGGCTATAATCATCGACGGCGCGGCTGCGGCGAAAAACCTCAGGCAAAAACTCGCGCAGGAAGTCGCGGCGGAAAAACTGTCGCCGGGCTTGGCTGTCGTGCTTGTGGGCGACGATCCCGCAAGCTCTGTTTATGTGCGCAACAAGTCGCGCGCGGCGGAAGAAGCGGGCCTCAAATCGTGGACGCACCGCCTTCCTGCCGGAACGTCGCAGGCCGAGCTGCTCGCGCTTATCGCGAAGCTCAATGCCGACGACGCCGTTCACGGAATCCTCGTGCAGCTGCCTGTTCCCGACCCCATCGATCCGCAAGCCGTGATCGCCGCCATCGATCCCGAAAAGGATGTGGACGGCTTTCATCCCGTCAATGCGGGCCGCCTGAGCCTCGGATTGCCGGGCTTTGTGCCGTGTACGCCTTTGGGCTGCATGATCCTTCTTCGCAGCGTCTGGCCCGACCTGTCGGGCAAGCGCGCGCTTGTGATCGGGCGGTCGAATATCGTGGGCAAGCCCATGGCGCAGCTTTTGCTGCAAGCGAACTGCACCGTAACCGTGGCTCACTCGCGCACGCAGGATATTGCCGGTGAATGCGCGCGCGCCGATATCGTGATCGCCGCAATTGGAAAGCCGAAGTTCGTGCGCGGGGAATGGATCAAGGAAGGCGCGGTGGCCATCGACGTCGGCATCAACCGCACCGACGGCAAGCTTGTCGGCGACATCGATTTCGAAACCGCGAAAGACCGCGCCTATGCGCTCACGCCCGTGCCGGGCGGCGTCGGCCCGATGACGATTGCGTGTTTGCTGAAAAACACGGTCGAGAGCGCGCGGCGCAAGCTCAGTCTTTTGCAAAAAAAGTAACGAACGCCTCATAGAGCGAACGCAGCCTGACGGGCAGGGCCTTCAGGTTCGTCTCGATGGTGATCTGGTCGTTGCGCGCGAGCGGGCCGGTCAGGCTTTGGCCCGGATGCTCCATGAAGTTCTCGAGATTCTTTTGCAAGTAGAGCGCTACGGCATCCTTGGGCACGCCAAGTTCGTCAAAGCGTGCGAGGCACGATTGCCACAAAATCTGCGGGAAGTTGCCGCTCATGACGCACAGGGCATGGTAAAGAGGCTTGTCGGAGGCTTTCATCTCGAACACGGGGTTCGGAAGCTGCGGAAACAGGCCCCTGAACGTTTCCTTCGATGCCGCCGCGAAGTGGATTTTTTCGTAGAACGGCAGGTCGTAAAATTCGGGTCCGAAGGTCATGAGCGGATGAAAACTCGCGATGCCGTCGACGTTCAATGAGCCCGAGAAATGCGCCACGACGCCTTTAAAATCCTTTAAATGCGCGTCGCGGAATTCCTTGATGGCGGAATCGCGGATCAGCAAAAGAACGTCGGAAACCTGCGTCAGGCATTCGTCCAGCGCCTGAAAAGAGTGTTCCTTGCGGTTCCAGTTAATGTAATCGATGCCTTTGAGATCGAAATAATGCATCAGGTGCGACGCGGCCCGTCCGGCGCCTATAACAAGGTACGGGATTTTGGCTTTTTCCATGAATCGATCCTTCGATGTTTGCGTTTGCGCGGTAAAAATAAAGCGTTTAGTCTGGGGTCGAGCATTATCGGCCACGAACATAAGGAGTATGTCATGCCGGAAGTAGGAAAAACGGTCAAGACGGATCGTAAGGATTTTCACGAGGTTGAGGGCGAAATTACAGATTTTTCCGATTTTTTTGAAGGAATTTCCCAAGCCATAGACGTCAAAAAGCAAGCCGACAAGGATCTGGAAAACCGCATAAGGAAGCTTGAGCGCAGCGCCGCCCGCCAGCCCGGGGCTCTTCCCCATGGGTTTATCGAAAAGATCGAAGTCCTGATTTCGCCGATTGTCCTGAGCGAAAAGGACGAGGATTTCCATCGCAATCTTCGCCTCTATAAAGTCATCGCCACGGCGTCGGCGCACGGGCCCGAAACCGTTCCGGATTCATGGATCGAGAGCGTTTGCATCCGCGCCACATTCAGGGATCGTCCGTTTGAGGACGTCGACAGGATGGCGGGGCTGTTTTTCAACATCGTGCTTCAGGAGGTCGCGAGGCAAAGCCCGGACCGGATAACCCCGGCGATTTTCGACGACGTCGCCGCAGCCGCGTTCGACAAAACGCCCGGTCCTCGCAGGGGGCTGGCAGGGATAGCGTACGATACGCTCGGCGTCCTGATAAAGGAGTGCGACTTGGCCATGCTGAAGCCGGAGTACGAGGCAATCATCCGTGCGGATGCCCGTAGAAGCGCAACGCCTGCGGCGGACAAGGATTATATCGGTTCGCTGGCCGATTCCGTCGTGTCGATGGCCGCGAGCTCCGCTGTGCGGCGCATCGAAGGGGCGCGTCGGCGCGCATCCTCTGCGCAGAAGCCGGGGCTCTCGTAAGCCTCAGCCTCAGGACTTGCGGAGGTGCGTGAGGAAGTTTTCGACTTCCTTCTGAAGCTTCTTCGATTGATCCGACAGATGGCCCGCGGCGGTCAGGACTTCCTTGGAGTCGTGAAGCGAGATTTCGGAATCTTTCGTCATGAGCGCAATATTGTCCGACGTTTGCGCCGCGCTTGACGAGACGTGCTGAATGTTCATCGCGATTTCGCGCGTTGCGGCGGTCTGCTGGGTGACGGCGCTTGCGATGTTCGACGAAACGGCGTTGATTTCCTCGATGATCCTGCCGATATCCTCG
>JAQUUS010000001.1 GCA_028693775.1 Alphaproteobacteria bacterium
TCTCTTTCCTTGATCGACAACTTCATGGAAGAAGTCGGCGGCCGGGGCCTCGCGGCTATCAGCCGCGCTATCGGCATCGAAAAGGCGGGCTTCGTTTCCTTGTTCCTGCTCTCACGCGGCGGTCGCCCCGGAGAACAGATCGTTCATCCTCGCGAGCTTTCCTATGCGCTGGCCACCTTTGACCGTATGACTCCGGACACCGCAAAGGAACTGCTTCATAGCTGGAGCGTCGATCCTTCCTACTTTGTGAGCCATCAGGAAGACGCCTCCGCCGAAGATCCGTCCCGTAACCACGCCTGAGCCGGAAACGGTCCTTTTTTACCTTCCGGCAAGGCTTTTTTTCGCTCGCGCACGCTTTTGCGCCAGTTGACCGGGGCCCCTTTTGCATGGAATCATCCCCCTTACGCGCACTCGGCTTTTTTTCATAATCGACCACGGAGAACCGCATGACCACGAAGATCGAAGGAACCTGGCCCGCCCTCATAACCCCCTTTAAAGACGGAGCTGTGGACGAAGCCAAAATCCGCGACCTCACCAAGTGGCAAATCAAAAACGGAGTCAGCGGCATTATCGCTTGCGGGACCACTGGCGAAGCTCCGACGCTCGATACCGAAGAACATTCCTGCGTCGTCAGGACCATTGTCGAGGCCGCAGACGGCAAGGTTCCCGTTTTTGCAGGCGTCGGCACAAACAACACCAAGCATGTGATCGAAAATGCCAAGCGCGTCGAAAAACTCGGCGTCGAAGGCCTCCTCGTCGTCAATCCCTACTATAACAAACCCACACAGAGCGGCCTTTATGCGCATTTCCGCGCCGTCTCGGAAGCAACGCCTCTGGATATCATTGTTTATAACATTCAGGGCCGTACGGCTGTAAACGTCGAGACTCCCACGCTCGTCAGGCTCGCCAACGATTGCAAAAATATCGTGGGCGTCAAGGAAGCTTCGGGCTCGCTCGATCAGATGTCCCAAGTCGCCCGCTCCTGCCCCAAGGGCTTTGCCATGATGTCCGGCGACGACGCCCTGACCCTCCCTTGCATGGCCGTGGGCGGCAAGGGCGTTATTGCCACAACGGCTAACATCGTTCCGAAAGAAATGAGCGATATGACTTCCGCCGCTTTGGCCGGGAACTGGGACAAGGCACGCGAGCTTCATTTCAGGCTCTATCCCCTCTTCAAGGCTCTCTTTATCGAATCGAACCCTCAGCCTTTGAAGGAGGCCATGGCCATGATGAAGCTTATCGACGCCCCGGAACTCCGTTTGCCGATGGTTCGCATGGAAGAGGCCAACAGGTTGCGTCTGGCCGCCGTTATGAAGGAATATGGGCTGATTTGAGCCATCATGACAGAAAAAGCCCTTCCGGACTCTTGTCGGGAAGGGCTTTTTTTAACCCTGACGCCTTCACTGCTACAAAAACAGGCCGCCTGGAAATGGAAAACAGGTATAAGAACCTTGCCCTTGCGGCTTGCATTTTTTAACGTCAGCATGCTTATGGAGCATGAACGAGTCGCCTTTTTTCCATGCATAAACCGGAGAATATTGATGTCAGCTTTTATTATAAAAATTAATGCCGCCACGATAGACGAAAACAAGGGATGTGCCCTTTCCCATTCGGAAAACGCGCTTTATCTGACGAATGAATCTTTTGAAGTTTCGCAAATCGAGATTACTCGCGATCCTTTTACCGATGAAAACAGCTCCAGAATCTTCAGGCCAGGGCTTCTGATCACCCGAGGAAAAACGTCATACTTCGCCTTGGATATTACGGCCAGGCAATTTGACCGGGACATCACTGATTACCTTCGCGTAAACAACCATTTTGTGCGCATGGACGTAACACAAGACTATAATCGCAAGCCTTCGGAAGGCGATGGCCCCCTCGCTCAGGAAAGCGAAAGGGTTTATGCAGGCCGCAGCGTTTCCGGAAAGGAATTAAAAGCCGCTTATCGCTTTGTGATGCACAATACGCTTTAATTTATGGGACAAAACAAAACGCCCTTCCGGACAAATCCGGAAGGGCGTTTTTTCTTGGCTTTACCTTACTTTGCTCTCACTACCCGCACCAACCCACTCTATGCCGCCGAAGAAGCCACCAGCGCCACAGCATCGGTTTCGCGACGCTGGGACAGCGTATAACGGGCTCCCTCCTCAACTTCCTTCATCAGGCGGGCCTTTCGGCGGCCCTTTTCCATCTGATGAAGCGCATACCAGATCGAATTTACGCTCACATTGAATACCGCCGCACGCTGCTTCAGAAGCGCGTTGGGATACGCCTCCACATGGGCGCGCAAAGCGACCCAGTCCATCTTGTGCTTGGAACGAACCTGCCCACGGGGACCGGGCTTGTGGTAGGTCATTGGATCGTCGGCTTTGAGCCAGTTCGAAACGCTCTGGACACTCACACCGAAACGGCGAGCAGCTTCGGCTTTACTCCCCCCGCTTTGGACAAAAGCAAGTACTCTTTTTCTCAAATCTATGCTGCACCGCATAACGTCCTCCACATTAATGAATGTTGCACCGCGTTATGTAATGCTATGATCATACACTAAGACACAAAGCGTGGAAATACCTGTTGTTTAGTGGTTACTTGTTACCCTTTTTGGATAAGTTTTACGATCCGGAACAAATTAAAGGTACTTACAATCGTTATTCTCGGTATGTGAAATTAATTTTTAAAAATAGTTTCACGCAATTTCATTAACTTTTGCCGGAGAAATTTTGGCGAAAAAATGGCGATCTATTTTCAAGTTTTTTTTAGAATAATCTCTTGGAAGAGCGTTTTTTGGTCCCTCTTTCCCCTGCCGATTCGGGATGTCGCCACATAAAAAAACGCCCCGCACGATGGCGGGGCGCTTTTGCTATGTCTCGTTCGATCAGGCCGCTTTTTCTTCGGTCTTGACCGTCAACGTCACTTTGCCGCCGGCTTTTTCAATCGCGGCAATGGCGGACTTCGAGGCTCCGGCGACCGTGAGGTCGAGCTTCGCCTTGAGTTCGCCCTTGCCAATGATGCGGACGCCATCACGGGCCTTGGATGCAATGCCTGCTTCCATCAGACTTTCGGACGTAATCGGCTTCTTGGCGTCAATGCGGCCTGCGTCAATCGCCTGCTGCAACCGGCCCAGATTCACGGCCGAATAGTCCTTGGCAAAAATGTTTTTGAAACCGCGCTTCGGCAGACGGCGGCTCAGCGGCATCTGGCCGCCTTCGAACCCGCCGATGGATACACCCGTACGGGCCTTCTGGCCCTTGACGCCGCGTCCGCAGGTTTTGCCCTTTCCGGAGCCGATGCCACGGCCAACGGTGATGGGCTTCTTGCGCGCGCCGGGATTGTCACGGAGATCGTTGAGCTTCATGTTCTTAACCCTTCTTCTCTTCCACACGCACCAGATGGCGCACGCGGGTAATCATGCCGCGAATGGCCGGTGTATCCAGCAATTCGCGCGTTGCGTTCGTACGGCCAAGACCGAGACCGACGAGCGTTTCTTTCATTTTCGGGCCATTGCCGCTCGTGCCGCCAACCTGCGTCACGACGATCGTTTTGCCCGACTTTTTCGCTTCCGCTTTCTTCGTAGCCATAACGTCCCTCATTTATTCCTTGGCAGCGGCGTCTTCAGCCTGCTTCTTGCCAAGAATTTCATTGACTTTCTTGCCGCGACGGACAGCCACCGAACGCGGGCTGGAAACCTGATGCAAGGCATCGAACGTCGCCTTGATCATGTTGTGCGGATTGCTCGAGCCGACAGACTTGGCAACCACATCCTGAATTCCAAGCGCTTCGAACAAGGCGCGCATCGGTCCGCCAGCGATGATGCCAGTACCGGCCGGAGCCGCACGAAGGACAACCTTCCCTGCCCCGAAACGGCCGCGCACGTCGTGATGTAACGTACGGCCTTCGCGAAGAGGAATGCGCTTCATCGCACGCTTTGCGGCGTTCGTGGCCTTTGTGATCGCTTCGGGAACTTCGCGAGCTTTGCCCGTTCCGTATCCGACACGGCCTTTACCGTCGCCGATAATGACCATCGCAGCCATCTTGAAGCTTTTACCGCCCTTGACGACCTTGGTCACGCGATTGATGCCGACGAGCTTTTCGATGAGCTCACTGCCTTCGCGTTCGTCTTTATCTTCGCTCTTCTTCGATTTTTCGGGTTTCGCCATAGTTTCCTCTGTTGAACCTTATTAGAAGGAAAGGCCCGCTTCGCGCGCGGCCTCCGCTAATTCCTTGATGCGACCGTGATAGATATAGCCTCCGCGGTCGAAGACCACTTCCTTGATGCCAGCCTTGATCGCACGCTCGGCGACCAGCTGACCGACGGCCTTGGCCGCCGCTTTGTCGGCGCCCGTCTTCAGCTTCTTGCGCAGGGCTTCTTCGAGCGACGATGCCGAGACAATCGTCTTCCCGGCCTTGTCGTCGATAACCTGTACGGAGATGTTCCGCTCCGAGCGATAGACCGACAGGCGCGGACGTCCGTGCGCGTTCTTCGCAATGTTGTAGCGGTTGCGCTGGGCGCGGCGTTCGTGCAGTTCTTTTGGACTTAACATGTGAGCCTCTGTTTCCTCTGACCGGTTTCCCGATAGCCTTATTTCTTCTTACCTTCTTTGCGGCGGATCTTTTCGCCCTGATACTTGATGCCTTTGCCCTTGTAGGGTTCGGGCTTCTTCATTCCGCGAATCTCGGCGGCAACCTGACCGACTTTTTGACGGTCAAAGCCCGTGATCGACAGCTGCGTGGGCTTTTCGGCCTTGATCGTGATCCCCGCCGGAGGCGTGAAATGCACGTCGTGGCTGAAGCCGATCTGGAGCACCAAATTCTTGCCCTGCATCGCCGCCTTGAAGCCGACGCCTTCGATCTCAAGAACCTTCTTGAAGCCCTCGGAAACGCCTTGAACCATGTTCTTGATGTTGTTGCGGGTCGTTCCCCACAAAACGCGCGCTCTGGGCGTGTCGTGCTTCATGGAAACGGCGACCTTTCCGCCATCGACCTTTACGTCGATCTCGGAGGGGATGACAAGATCCAGCGTGCCGAGCTTGCCCTTGACGGCAACGGTGCGGTTCTTGATTTCCACCGTAACGCCTTGCGGCAGAGCTACGGGATATTTGCCAACGCGTGACATTTGATTACCTCAAAACTTTAAGTGTCTCAATCAATCTCGTCTTAGAACACCCTGCACAAGACTTCGCCGCCGACATGCTGCGCGCGCGCTTCGTTATCCGAAAGCACACCGTGCGGCGTCGACAGAATGGAGATGCCCAACCCATTGAACACACGGCCCAAGTCCTTGATGCCAGCGTAAACGCGGCGTCCGGGAGTCGAAACCCGTTCGATCTTCTGGATGGCGGGCAGGCCTTCGTGATACTTCAGTTCGATTTCGAACTGCGCCTGCGCCGTTCCCTTCTTCACTTCCGTGTAGCCGCGAATGTAGCCTTCGCGCGCCAACGTTTCGAGCACATCCTTGCGGTGCTTGCTGGCGGGGCAGCTTACCACTGCCATATTCGCCATCTGACCGTTGCGGATGCGTGTCAGCATATCTCCAAGCGTATCTGAAACTACGGACATGTACGTTCCCCCTTACCAGCTCGACTTGATCACGCCCGGAATCTGGCCGGCCGAGGCCAGCTCGCGGAACTTGATGCGGCTGAGCTTGAATTTGCGATAGTTGCCGCGAGGACGCCCTGTCAGTTCGCAGCGGTTGCGCTGGCGGATTTTCGCGGCATTGCGCGGAAGCTTCGCCAGCTTCATTACGGCCTCAAAACGCTCTTCCATCGGCGTTTCCTTATCCTTGATCGCGGCCTTGAGTGCGGCGCGGCGCTTGGCGAATTGCTTCTCCAGGCGTTTGCGCTTGCCTTCCTTTTCGATCATGCATTTTTTAGCCATCTACGTCTCCTTATCCCTGAAAGGGCATATTGAAAGCACGAAGCAGTTCACGCGCTTCGTCGTCGGTTTTTGCGGTCGTGCAGATCACGATATCCATGCCGCGGATTTCGTCGATCTTGTCGAACTCGATTTCCGGAAACACGATCTGTTCTTTCAGGCCCAGCGCATAGTTGCCGTTGCCGTCGAAGCTCTTGACCGACACGCCGCGGAAGTCGCGCACGCGGGGCAAGGCAATCGTGATCAGGCGATCCAGAAATTCGTACATCTTCTCGCGGCGCAACGTGACTTTACAGCCGATGCCGAGGCCGCCGCGCAGCTTGAACGACGCGATCGCCTTGCGGGCTTTCGTCACGACGGGCCTCTGCCCGGCGATCAACGCAAGCTCTTCGGCCGCGTTCTTCGTTTTCTTGCTGTCGCCCGTAGCTTCGCCGACGCCCATGTTGATGACGATCTTGTCGAGCTTCGGTGCTTCCAGGCTGTTCGTGTAGCCGAACTTCTTGATCAGGTCCGCTTTGATCGTTTCCTGATAAAGCTTCTGCAAGCGCGGAACGTATTTGTCTTTTTTCGCTGCAACCATTTTACCCTCTTAAACTTCTTCGCCGGAACGGCGGGCAATGCGGGTTTTGACGCCCTTGATGTCCTTGTAACCGGCGCGAGTCGCCTTCTTTGTCTTCGGATCGACCAGCGCGACATTCGACGCATGGATCGTGCTTTCCCTGCGAACGATCCCGCCTTGCGGATTCGCCTGCGAGGGCTTCGTGTGCCGCGCGATCATGTTGACGCCAGAGACCTTGACGCGGTTTTCCTTCGGCATCACGGCGATGATTTCGCCCGTCTTGCCTTTATCCTTGCCCGAAAGGACAACGACTTTGTCCTTGGTTTTGATTTTCAATTTCGTAGCCATTAGAGCACTTCCTCTGCCAAGGAGATAATTTTCATGAAGCCGAGGCTGCGCAGTTCGCGCGTCACCGGCCCAAAGATACGGGTTCCAATCGGTTCCAGTTCCTTGTTGATCAACACCGCCGCGTTGCGGTCGAAGCGGATCACCGTCCCGTCCTTGCGGCGCAAGGGATAGCTCTGGCGGACGATCACGGCCTTGTGCACGTCGCCCTTCTTCACCTTGCCGCGGGGAATAGCGTCGCGAACGGAGATAACGATGATATCGCCGATCTTCGCCGTGGTGCGATGCGAGCCGCCCGGAACCTTGATGCAGCATACAGCTTTCGCGCCGCTGTTGTCCGCTACATCAAGTACTGTTTCCATCTGAATCATGATGATACCCTATTCATAAAACCGTTACTTGGCCGCTTTATTCGCGGGTTTCTTTTCAACCGCCTTTTCCGTGACGAGCATCCAGCGCTTGCGCTTGCTGATGGGCGCGCATTCGATGATCTCGACGAGATCGCCCACCTTCTTGCTGTTGGCTTCGTCATGCGCCGCATACTTCTTCGAACGACGGATGTACTTCTTGTAAATCGGATGCATAACGCGGCGCTCAACCAAAACCGTTATGGTTTTGTCGCCCTTGTCACTCACAACCGTACCCTGCAATACGCGACGCGGCATGTTATTTCCCCTCTTTCTTGGACCCGGCGGCACGTTTCCGCTCGCCGACGACCGTCGTAATTTGAGCAATTTCCTTCCGGACGTGGCTTACGCGCGCCGTATTGGCTAGCTGGCCTGTGGCCTTCTGGAAACGCAGGTTGAACTGTTCCTTGCGCAGTTCGCCCAGGCGCTCTTCGAGCTCCTTGTCCGTCTTGGTCCGCACATCGGCGGTTTTTACTGTGTTCTTGGCCATAATCTATGCCCTCTTCCTAACTCTCTTACGCCATACGCTTGACGAATTTCGACTTCACCGGCAGCTTCGCGGAGGCAAGGGTGAATGCTTCCCTGGCCACGGCTTCCGACACGCCGTCCATTTCGAACATGATGCGGCCCGGATGAACGCGGCTAACCCAGAATTCCGGAGCCCCTTTGCCGGATCCCATGCGGACTTCGGCCGGTTTCTTCGACACGGGAACGTCCGGGAAAATCAGAATCCACAGACGGCCTTGACGCTTCATCGCACGGGTGATGGCGCGACGAGCCGCTTCGATTTGGCGGGCCGTGACGCGTTCCGGTTCAAGAGCCTTGAGCCCGAACGAGCCGTAGCTCAACTTGAAGCCGCCCTTGGCCGCGCCGTGAATGCGGCCCTTGTGCGCCTTGCGATACTTGGTGTTTTTCGGTTGCATCATGATCGTAAACCTACTCTATCTTATTGCTGACGCTGCGCTTGCTGTTGCTGGCCGCCTTCCGTCTGGCGCTTCTCGTGAGCCAGAGGATCGTGCTCCAGAATTTCGCCGCGGAAGATCCAGACCTTCACGCCGCAGGTACCCATCGTCGTAAACGCCGTCGCCACGCCGTAATCGACGTCGGCGCGCAACGTGTGAAGCGGCACGCGACCTTC
This sequence comes from Alphaproteobacteria bacterium, assembly GCA_028693775.1. Classification (GTDB taxonomy): domain Bacteria; phylum Pseudomonadota; class Alphaproteobacteria; order UBA9219; family UBA9219; genus CAIXLI01. The sequence continues at coordinate 8,318 of JAQUUS010000001.1, forward strand.
GCGGTACCATTCCATGCGCGCAATTTCCGCGCCGCCCAAACGTCCGCCGCAGTTGATGCGGATGCCCAGAGCTCCTGCACGAAGCGCCGATTGCACTGCGCGCTTCATGGCGCGGCGGAAACCGATGCGACGTTCAAGCTGATCGGCAATGCCCGCCGCAACGAGCTTGGCGTCGATGTCGGGCTTGCGCACTTCGACGATGTTCAGGTTCACTTCGGCCGAGGTCATTTTACTGAGCTCGCCGCGAAGCTTCTCGATGTCGGCGCCCTTCTTGCCGATAATCACGCCGGGACGCGCGGAATGAATGGTCACGCGGGCGATCTTCGCCGGGCGTTCGATGACGATCCGCGACACGCTCGCGACCTTGCCGATCTGCTTGGTCAGATAATCGCGAATGCGAAAATCCTCATGCAACAGTTTTCCGTAGTTTTCGTGAGCGGCAAACCAGCGGCTGTCCCACGTACGGTTGATCCCAAGACGCATGCCGATCGGATTGACTTTTTGACCCATATTCAGGCTCCCGCTTTCGCTGAAGCTTCGGCAGGCTTGCCCGCTTTAGCTTTTTTCGTTTCGGATTTCTTCGAGAAGCTGCGCGCGCGCTTGGCGGACAGTTCCTTATCTGCTTCGCGTTCCTTGACGACAACCGTCAGGTTGCTGAAAGGCTTTTCGATGCCGGCGCTCTTGCCACGACCGCGCGTATGGAAGCGCTTCATCACGAACGAACGGCCAACCCACGCTTCGGCGACGTACAGCTTGTCGACGTCGAGGTTGTGGTTGTTTTCCGCGTTCGCGATCGCCGCCTGCAGCACTTTCTTCACTTCGTCGGAGACGCGGCGCTTTTCGAACGTCAGCAGCGTCAGGGCCGTCGAGGCGCTCTTGCCGCGAATGGTCTGCGCGACGAGGTTCAGCTTGCGGGCGCTCGAACGCACCGCCTTCGCTTTCGCCAATGCGCCTTTTTCCTTGCGCAACGTGTCTTTCAAATGTGCCATGATCCTTAAGCCCCCGCCTTTTCAGCCTTCTTTTCGGCGACGCTGTGCGCCTTGAACATGCGCGTGGGCGCAAATTCGCCGAACTTGTGGCCGATCATATTTTCCGTGACCGATACGGGCAGGAATTTGTTGCCGTTGTATACGCCGAAGGTCAGCCCGACAAACTGGGGCAGAATCGTCGACCGACGCGACCAGATCTTGATGATCTCATTGCGCCCCGACGAACGGGACTTATCCGCTTTCTTGAGCAGATAGCCATCGACGAACGGGCCTTTCCATACTGAACGTGACATCTCTCGTTTCCTTCTAAAAAGTCAACTCCGGGCTCGCGCCCTTTGGTATTCCTTACGACGCCTGATTATCCTTGCGCTTGTTCGAGCGGCGAATAATCCAGCGGTTCGTACGCTTGTTGTTGCGGGTCTTCTTGCCCTTCGTTCCCTTGCCCCACGGGGTCACCGGATGGCGAGCCGCTGCGGACTTGCCTTCGCCGCCGCCGTGCGGATGGTCGACAGGGTTCATGGCGCAACCGCGAACCGTCGGGCGAATGCCCTTCCAGCGATTGCGTCCGGCCTTGCCCGTTTGCTCGTTGGAATGATCGGCGTTCGAAACCGCTCCAACCGTCGCCATGCATTCCTGCGGAACGATGCGAAGTTCGCCCGATCCGAGCTTGACTTGCACAACGCCCGTGTCGCGGCCGACGATCTGGACATAGGCTCCGGCCGAACGGGCCAGCTGCCCGCCCTTGCCGGGCTTCATTTCGACGTTATGGACAATCGTGCCGACCGGGATGTTCTTGATCAGCATCGCGTTGCCGGGCTTCACGTCAACCTTGTTGCCCGCGACAACCACATCGCCCTTGTTGATGCGCTGCGGAGCCAGAATGTACGCTTGCGTACCGTCTTCGTAGGTCACCAGAGCGATGAACGCCGTGCGGTTCGGATCGTATTCGAGGCGCTCGACACGCGCTTCCATGCCGAACTTGCGGCGCTTGAAATCGATCACGCGATAGCGGCGCGAGTGTCCGCCGCCGATATGACGCGTCGTGATGCGGCCCTTGTTGTTGCGTCCGCCGGTCTTTGTCAGGCCTTCGGTCAACTGCTTGACGGGCTTACCCTTCCACAATTCGGAACGATCCACCTGAATAAGCTGGCGGAGGCCGGGGGTTACGGGTTTGTAATGTTTAAGTGCCATAATTCAACCTCTGCCTTAGACGCCGGTTTGCATGTCGATGGTGTTGCCCTCGGCCAGCGTGACGATCGCAATCTTTTCGTCACTGCGGTAGCCGACACGGCCACGGAAACGCTTCGTCTTGCCCATACGGTTGTGGGTGTTGACGTCCGTGACCTTGACACTGAACAAAGCCTCGATAGCCGACTTGATAACGGGTTTCGTCGCTTCGCGCGCAACGCGGAACGTGTACTGGCGGTTCGCCGTCACGTTGGTCGCCTTTTCCGTAATCACGGGCGACAGGATCACGCCATAGTGCGCGGCGGTTGGTGTTGCGGACTTGCTGCTCATTTCAGCCTCTCTTGCAATTGCTCAACCGCGTTCTTGGTCAGAACCAAAACGTCGCGGCGGAGGATCTCATACACATTGGCGCCCTGCTCAGGCAGAACGTCGATATGCGGTATGTTCCGGGCGGCCTTGGAGAAATTGGGGTCCAGGTTCGCTCCGTCGATGATCAGGGCCGACGCAAAGCCAAGCTTGGCAAACTTCGCGGCCAGATCCTTGGTCTTGTGCGTATCGATTTTCGCCGAGTCGAGAACGACCAACTTGCCGTCCTGCTGCTTCGACGCAAGCGCCATGCACAGCGCAAGCTTGCGGACCTGCTTGGGAAGATCGTGCGCATGATCGCGGACAACCGGCCCAAAGATCACGCCGCCCTTGCGGAACTGCGCAGAACGCAGGCTGCCCTGACGCGCATGCCCCGTTCCCTTCTGGGCCCAAGGCTTCTTGGTCGTGCCGCTAACTTCGCCAATCTGCTTGGCTTTGTGATTGCCGGAGCGACGCTTGGCGAGCTGCCAGTTGACCGTGCGCGTCAAAATGTCGCGGCGCGGCGTTACGCCGAAAACGTCGTCGAGCAGATCGATCGTGCCGACTTCCTTGTTATCGAGACTTTTTACTGTCGTCTTCATCTTTATACCCACCTTTAAGCTGCGGCGCCGGCGTTGTTATCGGCTTTCGCTTCGCCCTTGGCCTTCAGACCTGCGGGAAGCGGCGCCTCTTTGGGACGAACACGCTTCACTGCATCGCGAACGAAAACATAACCGTTGTCGGGGCCGGGAACGGCACCCTTCACCATAATAACGTTCAATTCCGGATCCACAGAAACGACCTTCAAGTTCAACGTCGTTACGCTTGTGTTGCCCATATGGCCCGGCATTTTCTTGCCCGCAAACGTGCGGCCCGGATCCTGACGCTGACCGGTCGATCCGGGGCTGCGATGCGAAACCGAAACACCGTGGGTCGCGCGCAAACCGTGGAAATCCCAACGCTTCATGACACCCGCAAAGCCTTTGCCGATCGTAACTGCGGTCACGTCGACATACTGGCCGGGAACAAAGTGCGCGGCGGACAGTTCTGCGCCCACTTCCAGAAGCGCGTCGTCACTGACGCGGAACTCGGCAAGCTTCATCTTGGGCTCAACCTTCGCCTTGGCGAATACGCCCTTCTGAGCCTTGGACACGTTCTTGACCTTGGCTTTGCCATAGCCCAGCTGAACCGCCGTGTAGCCATTCTTTTCGGCCGTGCAAACACCCGTCACCTGAACCTCGTCCAGCTTCAAGACCGTCACCGGAATGTGCTCGCCCGCTTCGTTGAAAATGCGGGTCATGCCGACCTTTTTCGTAATCAGCCCGGTACGCTGAGATTTTTTTGTCTGTGCCATAGCGTCCTCTTAAACCCTGATCTCAACATCGACGCCCGCAGCCAGATCGATCTTCGACAACGCGTCGATCGTTTGCGGCGTAGGCTCAATAATGTCCAATAGACGGCGATGCGTACGGATTTCAAACTGCTCGCGCGACTTCTTATCGACGTGCGGGCCGCGATTGACCGTAAAACGCTCGAACCACGTCGGCAGCGGAATCGGGCCGCGTACCTGTGCGCCCGTGCGCTTGGCCGTGCTGATGATCTCGCTCACCGACTGATCCAGCGTGCGATGATCAAACGCTTTCAAGCGTATGCGTATCGTTTGCGTATCCATGTTTAAAACCTCAAATCCCGTTTCTTTGAGCCCTTGAGCTCGAATTCTTTGCCGCCTCTTATCCGATGCGGCCTTTGCACAATGGGGCTGCTTTCTTTGCTTTGGACGCTCTTCTTATTGCGCCCTACCCCGTCTCCGAACAATGCGCCGTGTTCTTAAAACCTTTTGCTCTCACGAGGCTCTGCGCGCCCCCTTTCGGGGGGCGCGTGAACCTTGCTTGTTACTCGATGATCGACACAACCACGCCGGCACCGACCGTACGGCCGCCTTCGCGGATGGCGAAACGCAGACCCTGGTCCATGGCAATCGGTTGGATCAAGTTCACTTCGCAGGTGATCTTGTCGCCGGGCATCACCATTTCCGTGCCTTCGGGAAGCTTCACTTCGCCAGTCACGTCCGTCGTGCGGAAGTAGAACTGGGGACGATAGTTCGAGAAGAACGGTGTGTGACGGCCGCCTTCGTCCTTGGTCAGGATGTAGCATTCGGCCTTAAACTTCGTGTGCGGCGTGATGGTGCCGGGCTTCGCCAAAACTTGGCCACGCTCGACTTCCTCGCGCTTCGTGCCGCGAAGCAGTGCACCGATGTTGTCGCCAGCTTCGCCCTGATCGAGCAGCTTGCGGAACATTTCGACGCCCGTAACGACCGTCTTCTGGGTGGCGCGGAGACCGACGATTTCGATTTCTTCGCCAACCTTGACGATACCCTGCTCGACGCGGCCCGTAACGACCGTGCCGCGACCGGAGATCGAGAACACGTCTTCGACCGGCATCAGGAAGGGCTTGTCCAAGGGACGCTGGGGTTGCGGAATGTATTCGTCAACCGCATCCATCAGCTTGAGAACCGCCTGCTCGCCCATTTCGGGTTCGCGGTCTTCCAGAGCGCAAAGCGCGGAACCGCGGATGATCGGGGTCTTGTCTCCGGGGAATTCGTACTTGGTCAGCAAGTCACGGATTTCCATTTCGACCAGATCGGCCAGTTCGGGATCGGCCATGTCCATCTTGTTCATGAAGACGACGATCGCGGTAACGCCAACCTGACGGGCAAGCAGGATGTGCTCGCGGGTCTGGGGCATCGGGCCGTCGGCAGCCGAAACAACGAGGATCGCGCCGTCCATCTGGGCCGCGCCGGTGATCATGTTCTTGACGTAGTCGGCGTGTCCCGGGCAGTCGACGTGAGCGTAGTGACGCTTCTTCGTGCGATACTCGACGTGCGCCGTGCTGATCGTGATGCCACGCGCCTTTTCTTCGGGGGCTGCGTCGATTTGATCGTAGGCTTTGAATTCCGCCTGACCTGTTTTTGCCAAAATCTTGGTGATCGCCGCCGTCAGCGAGGTCTTGCCGTGGTCGACGTGACCGATCGTGCCAATGTTGCAGTGAGGCAAGCTGCGGTCAAACTTTTCTTTAGCCATTTTACTCTCCGTTGTTCTCTCAGTTGCGGTTGACTAATAACTTACTTATTTCTTCTATCCTTACGGCGTTACCCTGCCATCTTCGCTTTGACTTCCGCAGCGATGGCTGCCGGGACCTGTTCGTAATGATCGAATTCCATCGTGTACATGGCGCGTCCCTGCGACATCGTGCGCAGTTTGTTGACGTACCCGAACATGTTGGCCAGAGGAACCTGCGCATCGATCGTGCGGGCGTTGCCGCGCTGATCCATGCCGTTGATCTGACCGCGGCGGCTGTTGAGGTCGCCGATCACGTCGCCCATGTATTCTTCCGGCGTCACGACTTCGACCTTCATGATCGGTTCGAGAAGCACGGGGCCTGCCTTCGGCATGCCTTCGCGGAAAGCCGCGCGGGCGGCGATTTCGAATGCCAGAGCCGACGAGTCAACGTCGTGGAAGGCGCCGTCAACCAGGGTCGCCTTGAAGTCGATGGTCGGGAAGCCAGCGATTACGCCGGTATCCTTGGCCGCTTCGAGGCCCTTGTCGACACCGGGGATGTATTCCTTCGGAACCGATCCGCCGACGACCTTGCTTTCGAACGAGTACCCCGTTCCCGGAGCGACAGGCTCGAGCTCGATGATGACGCGGGCAAACTGACCCGAACCACCGCTCTGCTTTTTGTGCGTGTAATCGACTGTGTACTTCTTTGTGATCGTTTCGCGGTACGCAACCTGCGGCGCGCCAACGTTCACTTCGACCTTGTAGGTGCGCTGAAGGATGTCGACCTTGATTTCAAGATGCAATTCGCCCATGCCCTTGATCGTCGTCTGGCCGGTTTCGGCGTTCGACGCGAGGCGGAACGAAGGATCTTCTTGCGCAAGGCGCAGAAGCGCGTTTGTCATCTTGTCCTGATCGGCCTTGCTCTTCGGCTCGATGGCCATTTCGATGACGGGATCGGGGAATTCCATGCGTTCGAGAACGATGGGCTTCGCCGAATCGCACAGCGTATCGCCGGTCGTCGTGTCCTTGAGAGCCGCCAGAGCGACGATGTCGCCGGCAAAGGCTTCCTTGACTTCTTCGCGCGTGTTCGCATGCATCAGGAGGATGCGGCCAATACGTTCGCGCTCGCCCTTGATGGTGTTCATGACGTAGGTGCCCGATTCGAGCTTGCCCGAATAAATACGGGTAAACGTCAGCGAGCCGACAAACGGATCGGTCATGATCTTGAACGCCAGCGCCGACATCGGAGCGTCGTCCGACGGCGGACGTTCGTCGTGTTCGTCCTTGTGGTCGACATGGAAGCCCTTGACCGTACCGACATCGAGCGGCGACGGGAGGTAATCGACGACAGCGTCCAGCAGCAGCTGCACGCCCTTGTTTTTGAAGGCCGATCCGCAGAGAATCGGAACGAACTTCATCGTGATGGTGCCCTTGCGGATGCAAGCGTTGAGAACCTCGATCGAGGGCTCCTTGCCTTCCAGATAGGCTTCCATCGCGGCGTCGTCCATTTCGACGGCGGATTCAATCATTCTCTGGCGATACTCAAGAGCCTGAGCCTTCAGGTTCTCGGGAATTTCTTCGTCATGGAACTTCGCGCCCAGAGCTTCGTTTTCCCAAACAACGGCCTTCATGCGGCGAAGATCGATCACGCCTTTGAAGTCGGCTTCGGCGCCGATGGGAAGCTGAAGAACGAGAACGTTCGCGCCCAGACGGTCGCGGACCATGTCGACGCAACGCGTGAAGTTCGCGCCGATGCGGTCGAGCTTGTTCACAAACACCATGCGGGGAACGCGATACTTGTCGCCCTGACGCCACACGGTTTCGGTCTGCGGTTCGACGCCCGAAACGGCATCGAGCAGGCAAATCGCACCGTCGAGAACGCGCAAGCTGCGTTCGACTTCGATCGTGAAGTCAACGTGTCCCGGGGTGTCGATGATGTTGATGCGGTTGTTGTTCCAGAAGCAGGTCGTGGCCGCCGACGTGATCGTGATCCCGCGTTCCTGTTCCTGTTCCATCCAGTCCATCGTGGCGGTGCCTTCGTGCACTTCGCCGATCTTGTAGGACTTGCCGGTATAATAGAGAATGCGTTCAGTCGTCGTCGTCTTACCGGCGTCAATGTGCGCCATGATGCCGATATTGCGATACTTCTCGATGGGAGTTTGACGAGCCATTGATGTGTGTCCTTACCAACGGAAATGAGAGAAGGCGCGATTCGCTTCCGCCATGCGGTGCGTATCTTCACGCTTTTTCACGGCAGCGCCGTTCTGATTGGCAGCGGCCTGAATTTCAGCAGCCAGACGATCTTCCATCGTGTGTTCGCCGCGCGCGCGGGCTGCCGTGATGATCCAGCGCATGGCCAGAGCCTCACCGCGTTCCTTGCGGACTTCGACCGGCACCTGATACGTCGCACCGCCAACGCGGCGGGAACGGACCTCAAGGTGCGGACGGACGTTTTCGATGGCATTCTTGAAGATCTCAAGAGCGTTTGCGCCCTTCGAGTACTTCTGAATCTTCTCCAAAACGCCGTACAGGATCTTTTCGGCGGCGGACTTCTTGCCGTCAAACATCAGGACGTTTTGAAACTTGGTGACAATCACTTCTCCGAACTTCGGATCGGGAAGGACTTGGCGTTTTTCTGCGCGACGACGACGTGCCATTTTTCTTTCTCCTTACTTCGGACGCTTGGCGCCGTACAGCGAACGGCGTTGCTTGCGGTCCTTCACGCCCTGTGTATCGAACGTGCCACGGATGATATGATAACGAACGCCGGGAAGATCCTTCACACGGCCGCCACGGATCATGACGACGCTATGTTCCTGAAGGTTGTGCCCCTCGCCGGGAATGTAGCTGATGACTTCGTACCCGTTGGTCAAACGGACACGAGCGACCTTACGCAAAGCCGAGTTCGGTTTCTTCGGCGTGGTCGTGTATACGCGCGTGCAGACGCCGCGCTTTTGCGGACAACGCTGCAGGGCCGGAACCTTGTCGCGCTCTTTGCCGGCGCGGCGGGGTTTTCTGATCAACTGACCGATCGTAGGCATCCAATCCTCTTTCTCTTCCGGCGCGCCTCGCGCACCTTCAAAAAATTCAGCCCCTCAGGGGCGGAAAAAACAATGCACAAAGCCCACATCGGTGCGCTTCAACTCTTGCGCTCCGCGTGGGAGACCTCTTTAACACCGGGCGACCCTGCTCGACCTTGCATCCCTCGCTCAGCCAGCCGTTTCATCGCCACAGGCTATTGTTCACTTTCGCGACATCCGAAACCGCGTTTGGATTGGGCCAGTTATGAACAAACGCTTAACCGCTCCACCACCGATTCCGAAAAGGCAGGCGTTTCTATGCTTTTTCTCCCGTTGCGTCAAGGAGATATTACGCTTCTTTATACTTTTTTAATCAGACTGCCGAATGACCGGCGCAAAAGCTTCTAATATCGACATTAAAAGCCGTCGCAACAATGCATTGCCCCTGTATCCGTCAAAAACGGGCCGCTTGAAAAAACAAAGAATCCAAACTGGATGTATAGATAAATCAAGGCGTTGGCAATAGACTGCAAGCCCCCTTCTCAAAATAGCCCCCCTTCCTCTAATATCCGGAAAGGAAAGGACGTTTTCTCATGATGTATGCACTGGAACCGTTCGACGCATTTGCGCCGTTTGACAGGCCTATTCAGGTTTTTTTGACCCAGTTTACCGGACGTTTTCCGCTTTTTGACGATGCAATTTATCTTATTTCGGAGCTCAGCATTTTTAAGGGTATGGCCCTGTTTTCGCTGCTCTGGCTTCTGTGGTTCTATAAAAGCCCGTCAGAGAGCGCGCAGGATCTCGAAAAACGACGCGAAAGCCTTCTGGTGGTTTTTATAGGAACGCTTGCGGCTGCAGGCTTCGCGCAAGGTTTGCAGGACCTTTTGTCCGTTCATATCAGGCCTATTGCCGCCGATCTCGGACTCAATTTTTCCCCAAGACTTCTTGCCGTCAAGGCTTTCAGGCCCGTCAATTCCTTTCCGAGCGATCATGCCGTTTATTTTTGCGCACTCGCGACGGGATTTTGGAAACTCGACAAGAGAATCGGCCTTGTTGTGTTTCTTTGGACGATTCTCGGCATTTGCATTCCGCGCGTTTATTTAGGCGTTCATTATCCCAGCGATATCGTTGCAGGATGCCTTCTTGGCGTCGCATGGATGCTGGCGTTCGACAAGCTTGCGTTTATACATGCGGCGGCGCGGCGCATCCTTGTCTGGGGAAAAGTTCATCAGGCGCTCTTCTACTGGTTCGCCTTTCTTCTCACTGCAAATGCGGATCAGTTGTTCGACGACATCCGCCGGGTTCTTTTGGCGATTCTCGCGACATTCGGGCATAACGTTCATCTTTGATCGGCGAGAAAACGCCCTCACACCGAGCGCGACGGGTATTGCTTCGAGGCATGAGGCCCCGGTCTCAACGCCTGCACTTTCGCGAATGACGTTATGCTTGTCAGTGCGGCGAAGGATTTGGAAAAAGAAGCGTCTGTGAGGGCTTCGAACATAACCGGAAGGCCGGGCTTCTTTCCGTCGAAATATATTGCCCACCGGTCGTCCTTTTCATCGTAGGCCATACCGAAGATCCCGCAGAGGGGGACCTTGTATATTTCGTCCTCGAGCCCGCAGACGCCTCGGTTGGAAACGGCAATCTTGTTGGCGGACGTTTCGACCTTCGATAACGGCGCGCCGAGAACCATCGCGACTTTTTGCTCCAGCGTCGGGCGCTCGGCATCGAGATGTACGATATTCGCCTTCATGGCGCGCAGCTTTTTGGCGCTGTCGCCCGCAAAGATCAGCCAGCCGGGGCGCTCATCGTCGAGGATGGGGTCGATCCCGAAGGAATGGCTGAACATCGCCGCGTGGTCGTTGCGAACGGCGGCAATGTCGGGCTTGTATCGATAACGTTTTGCCAGATCCATCGCGATTATATCGTCGTCCACGGAATAGAACGAAAAATGCATGATGTTGGTGAAGCCCGGATGAAGCCGGTCGATGAGATCATGCACCGTCCAGCGAGTCATTTCGCCGCGACTGATTCCCAACTTTTCGAGCGTGTTGCAGGCCGCGAGATCGACCTGATCGCGCCAATTCAGTTCCGGCTTGGCAAAGCCGAATCCCGTGGGCGTATAGCCCGGCACAGGCGGAAGGATGAATTCGCGCGGGCCGTCGTAATCCATATCGTCGACCTTTTTTGCAAGGTCGATAAGCGTTTTTATGCGCGAGACAAACTCCGGCGGCGTTTGCCCGAAATGCGCGGTGCTCCACGCTTCGGACTCTTCGTAGATGTGATCGCCGCCGCGCGTATCGATGATCCCTTCCTTGACGCGACGAATGTAGCCGCAATGAACGGTTTTCTTTGTCAAATTGTCTTTTGCAGACGGCGAAAACTTTACGCTCCCGCCCTCCATAACCCGGTCGATGACTTCGTTATCGGGCAACCAGTTTTTCTCCCAACCGAGCGCTTCGCGGTTGTCAAGGTAGTAGAGCACGTTTTCAGGCATGACCAGCACGGCATTGTCGAAGACAATCTCGACATCCTGCTTTGTCCTGTCGGAATGCTTGCTGACCCGTCCTTTTTGAACGGGAAAGTCTTCGCTGGATATATGCTCGCCGCGCCCGTGAATCATGGAAAACTTCTTTGTATCAAGGCAATAATTCTTCCTAGCACATATCGGTAAAGATCCGTTGAATCGGGCGTTTACGGATTTTTCACCGTTTTTCCCTGCGAAAGATAACCCGTTGGCCCCTTTGAAGAAGCTGATATAACGCTTTCGTCAACCTTTTCACGGATACGCATGCCAGACCAGCAACGCCTTACCCTTATCGACGGCTCCGGCTTTATCTTCAGGGCCTTCTATGCACTGCCGCCCATGACAAGCCCGGACGGAACTCCCGTCAATGCGGTCTACGGTTTTTGCACGATGCTCAACAAATTGCTCGGCGATTCAAAAACGCAGCGAATCGCCGTCATTTTCGACGCAGGGCGCAAGACGTTTCGCAACGAGATCTATTCCGGCTACAAGGCGCATCGCCCGCCGCCGCCCGACGAGCTTGTCCCGCAATTCGAGCTCATTCGCGACGCGACGCGCGCCTACGGCCTGCCGTCGGTCGAGGCCCCCAACTACGAAGCCGACGATTTGATCGCCGCCTATGCAAAGACAGCCGTTGCGAACGGCCTGCACGTTCATATCGTTTCGTCGGACAAGGATCTGATGCAGCTGATCCGCGAGGGCGTCGAGATGTACGATCCCTTGAAATCGACGCCCATCGGCCTCGACGACGTTTTGAAGAAGTTCGGCGTTCCGCCGGAAAAGGTCGTCGACGTTCAATCGTTGATGGGCGATAGCACGGATAACGTTCCGGGCGTGCCCGGAATCGGCATGAAAACGGCGGCGGAGCTTATCAACGAATACGGTTCGCTCGACAATCTTCTGGCCAATACCTCCAGAATCAAGCAACCGAAGCGCCGCGAAGCGTTGATTCAGAACGCCGAGCTGGCACGCATTTCCTACAAGCTTGTGCAGCTCGATTCCGATGCGCCCCTTCCCGTTCCTCTCGACGCCCTTGTTTGGCAGAAAGACCACTTTGCGGAACTGACGGCCTTTTACCGGAAACAAGGGTTTAAATCGCTTCTCGCCAAGCTCGACAAACAAACGCAGGCCCCTGCCGCTGCGGAAGCCACGCTCGAAACCGCCCCGGCGGAGAAGGATGTTGCGGCGACGGCGGCAGACGAAGCCTCTCCCGCGCTTTCCGAAGCAAAGAGCGACTATGAATGCGTCCAGACCGAGGAGAGCCTCAGACGCTGGATCGACGAAGCCCGCGCGCAAGGATATGTCGCGATCGACACAGAAACCAACTCGCTGACCGCCTGTACGGCCAAGCTGGTTGGAGTCTCTCTTGCAACCTCGCCGGGCAAGGCCTGCTATATTCCTTTGGGCCATGTGGACCCCAACGAGGCCCCGGACGACGGCGGATTTACTTTCACGGACGGCGAGAGGCCGAGGCAAATCGATCCGAAACGGGCCGCCGCCCTTTTGAAAGATTTGCTCTGCGATCCGGCGACGATCAAAATCGCGCATAACCTCAAGTACGACCTCCAAGTCCTTGCTCAATACGGATTATGCGTCGAACCTTATGACGACACGATGCTGCTCTCGTACGTTCTGGAGGCAGGCGTTCACGGCCACGGACTGGACGAACTTGCGCTTCGTCACTTCCAGCACAGGATGATTTCTTTTAGCGATGTGGCCGGAACGGGAAAAAACAAATTACTTTCGACCGCGTTCCTTTGGACAAGGCTACGGACTATGCCGCTGAAGACGCTGACTTTACCTTGCGCCTTTGGCTGCTTTTGAAGCCCCGGATCGCTCAGAGCCATCTGACACGCGTTTATGAGAGGATCGAGCGGCCTCTCGTTCCTGTCGTGGCGCAAATGGAGACAACCGGAGTACGGATCGATCCGGAAATCCTGCGCGGGCAAAGCAATACCCTCGCCCAGCGCATGCAAAAACTTGAGACGGAAATTCATGCACTTGCAGGACATCCCTTCAATGTCGGATCAACGCAACAATTAGGCGCCGTTTTATTTTCGGAGATGGGATTGCCGGGCGGATCGAAAGGAAAAAACGGTCATTACTCCACCGCTTCGGACGTCCTTGAGCCTCTGGCCGAGCAAGGCCACGAAATAGTTTCAAAGGTTCTCGACTGGCGAAGCGTTTCGAAACTGAAATCAACTTATACGGATGCCCTGCCCCAGCAGATCAGCCAGAAGACCGGTCGCGTCCATACCTCGTTCTCGCTGGTCGGGGCGGCGACGGGACGCCTCTCATCCACGGATCCGAACCTGCAAAACATTCCTATCAGGACGGAAGACGGACGCGCCATTCGGCAGGCTTTCGTGGCTGAGGACGGCTTTACGCTCCTTTCGGTGGACTATTCGCAGATCGAAATGCGGCTTGCGGCTTCGGTCGCGGGAGTCGAGGCCTTGATCGAAGGCTTCCGCGAGGGACTGGATATTCATGCGCTCACGGCTTCGCAGGTTTTCGGCATTCCCCTGAAAGAACTTCCGGCAGATAAACGCCGCGCGGCCAAGGCGATCAATTTCGGCATAATCTACGGCATCAGCGGCTTCGGATTGTCGAAACAGATCGGGATTTCGCCGGGCGAGGCCAATGCCTTTATTCGCGACTATCTGGACCGTTTTCACGAGCTGCGCGACTGGATGGAGGCGACCAAGGAGTTTGCGCGCGAGCACGGATATGTCGAAACGCTGTTCGGACGGCGCATTCACATTACGGGGATCAAGGAAAAAAACGCGGCGCGCAGGGCTTTTGCCGAGCGCCAGTCGATCAATGCGCCGCTGCAAGGCACCGCCGCCGACATCATGAAGCGCGCGATGATTCGCGTCGGCCCGGCCCTGAAAGACGCCAAACTAAACGCGCGCTTGCTGCTGCAAGTGCACGACGAACTTGTTTTTGAGGTTCCTAAAAAGGAAATCGATGCGACCGTGGAGATCGTGAAAAACGTCATGGAAGGCGCTTCGGCGCCCGCCGTCACGCTCCGCGTGCCGCTTGTGGCCGAGGCCAAGCATGCGGCCAACTGGGCCGAGGCGCACTGAATGCCTTAGACCCTGTATGATGGGCCGCGACAAGCCGGACATGCGGCGACGGACCGGGTCGGTTTTTCCAGAAGCTCGTTAACCTGCATCACCCATGTCTCGGAGATCGATTTAGGACCGTGCCATGTGCCAATCTCTGCGACAGAATCGCCGTTATAATCGAGGACAATCTTTTGCTCGATGACATTGACGTTTTTGATCCTGAAACCGTCGACATCCACGGCCGAAAGCACCCTATAGTTCGCGCAAAAACCGTTGTCGGCTTTTTCACCGATGAGTGGACCCGCAAGGCGGACCCCGTACTGCGTCACGATCAAGGCATCCGGCACGGTATTGTCTTCGCAGATGACCGAAAACAAATCGTGCTCCCGGTTGCTTTGCAATCCGATAATGTCGTTGGAGCTCCCGGTTATTTTTGCCTGCGTTTCATTCAAAAAAAAGAAAAACTCGCGGTCTATCCCCAATCCGTCATGAACGCTCCTCACCCAATCCGAGAGCGTTGCGCCGGTCTGATATGCGACGCCCAAAAGAACTTCCTGGTCTTTGCCGTACTCAAGAACCAAAACGCATTTTCCGCGGCTGTCGCCGCAGATCGAGGCGATCTTGAAACCACGGATCTCGTCTCTCGACAAAACGACAGTTTCTTTCGCGCCGTCTTTTCCGGTCCCGGTTATGGCGACGGCTTTGTCGGGATCGTTGAAAAAGACGTCCACATAGGGTTCAGCCTGCCCCCTCGTGCGGGCCACTCTGTATGGCGGAACGGTCCACACCTGCTCGCCCAAATAAATCTCACCCATGTATCCGGCAATGTTTTTAGTCATCGTTTGTCCTCTTATTTGGGTTCCAGTTTGTCTTTCTGCTCCATTGGCGAGAAGATCGACCTGTTGCTTAGATACATAAACTCGGCAAGCGCATAACCCAACGCGCCGCCCCGAAGGATTCCCGCCGCCGCTTGCTCAAATGCTTCCACCGGCGGCATGCCTGAAAGGCAACCTGCAGCCCAGGACGCACCCGTTAAGACAAGAGCAAACGGAACCGCCTTGCGCATAATTCTCACGGCGGGCCGCCGGGCAAACGCTTGCGCGGCGTTACGAAACATATCGGGGATTTTTTTGCCTTCCGCTGCAGGGGCTCGCTTCGGCAAAGCACCGTTTTGGGAGACCTTGTCCGCTGCGCGCTTTTCCATGGCGGATTCGTATGCGCTGCTCAGAACGCCGACTGCGTTTCCGGCAATCAGGACGGCCGCAGCAAGGGCAAACGCCTCTTTGACCGGCGATCCAAGGACATAACATCCAACGCCGCACGCCGCCGATACGACCAGCGATAACGGGGCGGAGTCTTTTGCGGCCTGAACGACAGAATGATCGGCAACAGTCGCGGACATGCGGCTAAATTCTTCGGAAATGTGTTTATAATTCACGTTCAAACCCTCATTTTAGTGAAAATTCGTTTTTAAATGCCGCACACGTTTTTCGTCTCTCGACATATTCCTCGACTTCGGTACAGCCAACACACAGGACATTTGCCGCAACGAAGGTTACGGCCACTGTCACCGCTGCCAGCTGCGCAGGCACGCCGCCCACAACGGCTGCGCCCCCGAGCGCTATTCCGAAAATAATTTGCTTGGATGCAGCCGCTTTGAGCGCCCTGATGGACTGACGCCGCGAGAGAGCCGCTCCGGCCTCACGATAAACGCTTATTGCATGTTTGACGTTGTTCATGGACGTCCCCTTTATTTCAATCCGCACTCTTTGCGAGCGGCCTTGGCTGCTGCGCGGCGTTCC
>JAQUUS010000141.1 GCA_028693775.1 Alphaproteobacteria bacterium
GACCGGCGGCGGCTATGCTCTGACGGGCTATGCGGGTGCCTTCAAGGGCACCACCTATACCGTTGCGGTCACCTCGGCCGGCGCTCCGGCTTCGGCTAACGCGGGCTCGTACGGCATCATCATCTCCGGCTACACCGGGCTCGACGGTCTGACCGTCACGCTCAACAACGGCACGTTGACGGTTAATCCCGCCGCTCTGACGGTCGTTGCGGATAGCCTCAGCAAGATCTACGGCGACGCGGATCCGGCCTTTACCTACTCGGTCAGCGGCCTTGTGAACGGCGATGCGGAAGCCTCGGTCATGAGCGGCCTGTTGGCTCGCGAAGCCGGCGAAAACGTCGGAACGTATGCGATCAATCAGGGCACTCTCTCCGCTGGCGGTAATTATACCATCGCTTTTACGGGCGGGTTCCTGACCATCAACAAGTACACGCTGCTTGTGACGGCTGACGACAAGGTCAAGTACATCAACACGCCGCTTCCGGAGCTGACCTACACTTACGGCGCTCTGCGTAACGGCGATACGGGGTCGGTCTTCTCCGGTTCGTTGGACACGACGGCGACAGCCTCTTCGGGATACGGTTCCTATCCGATCACGCGGGGCACTCTTTCGGCTGGCGGCAACTACGACATCAAGTTCGTCGATGGCACGCTGCGCGTCGTTACGGTCGATCCCAATTCGGCGATCAACCGTTCCAAGGGATCGTCGAGAAGGGGCCCTGTCGGTACGCTTCTTTCGATCGTGAACACAGGCGCGGTTCCCTCGGGCGCTTTGCCTAACCTCGCTCCCGCAGCGGGCGGTCCGGGAATGGCTCTTGCCGATCTGGCTCCTGCCGCAGGCGGCAACAATTTTGGGCCGGGCACCGTTACCCCGCTTATTCAGTGCAACGAAGTAACGCCCTGCGACATCAACCAGTAAGCGTTATTCCAGAAAAAGAAAACGCGGCCCATTGGGGCCGCGTTTTTTATTGGCTGGATTTCTCCTATTGGCCGGGCTCCGGGCGGTTCTGCGCCGCGCTGAGGGGCTTGAGGGTGTTTTTAAATCGGGTTTCGATGATCTCCCGGGCTCCGGCCACGGCTTCGTCGAGGCTTTTGGCGATGAAGCCGCCCGTTTTGTGGATGGCCTGCGTGAGCATCAGGTTTTCGGCGCCGCCATAGGCTTCGACCTCAAGGGTATCGGGCGCCCGCAGGATGCCGTTTTCGTCTTTTGTAATCTTTTGGCCTTTATAATAATCGTTGATGACCCGCTCTTCGAAAGAGCGCGGATCTTCGGTGTAGCCGATAATCAGGATGTTATCCTTGACCTCGGCCAGCGCGCTCATGAAGCCGACCTCGAATGCCGTGCCGACATCCATCGACGGGCCTCTGTAGGGCGTCATGTTGGCGAAAATGATGCCAAAACGGCCAGCTTCGCAGCAGCCGAGCATCAGGCCTTCGTTGGCCTTGCCGATGGCGTTGGCCGTTTCGGCGGGGTCTCCGAACTGGATTTCGTTGTCGAAGGGGTAGTGGCCCACAATTCCGGCTTCGGCCAGTCTGGCTTTCAGTTTTTCGCCGATTTCTTTTCCGTTGGGATAGAAAACATCCGGTCCGGCAAGGTATGCATGAATTTCCGGGATCATATTTCACCTTTCAAATAATGAATGGAAAAACGTGTCTCTATACGTTCTGGGACGTATGAAGTATAGTTTGCCCGCCGGGGCGCGCAAGAGGATGGCGATCCGGCCAAAGAGGGAGAGTGTTAATGTTTTTCGAGACAATCGATACAAGCCGTTCGTTTACCTTGATTGAGAAGGACGGACGCGTGGTTTGCGCGCAAGGCGTTTTTCACAAGCTCGACAAAATCGACGAGATCCATACTCTGGCGCGCAAGACCGGGCGAGACATCGCCTTTGCCTTGCCGTTCCGCACGATCAGGGAGCGCGGGTTCGAGGCGCGGGGCGATGAACCCATTTTGGCCATGGAGATCGAGACGGCGCTGGAGATGCCCAAGGAGCGCCTTGCGGCCGAGCTGCCGGACGACGAGATCGAATGGGACGGAGATATCAAGGCCTCTCTTTCGGACGAGGACTATGCGGCTGTCGTCGCCGATTTCCAGAAAAACGAAATCGAATGCGGAAACGCGTCGCAGGTGACTATCGCAAGAATTTTCACGGGGAAGATCAAGGCGTTCGATATTCAGACGGCGCTTAAAATCTACCGCAAGCTTTTGGGGCGCAGCGGCCAGTATATGGCCGTTCTTTATGCGAACGTTCATCCGGACGATCCGGCCAAAAACCAGTTTATCGTTGGCGCGACCCCCGAACGGCATTTGGAGATCCGGGGCAACGAGACAATCATGATTCCGATCGCCGGGACGTTGCGCAAGGAAGACCGCGAGACGTTCGAACAACGGCTGGACCGTTTTCTCGCCGATCCGAAAGAGATCAACGAACTGTTTCAGGTTGTCGACGAGGAAATGAAAATCATGGGCGTCATTTGCCCAGATGGCGGCGAGGTCGAGGGGCCGTTTCTTCGCGAGATCGGCGCTGTCGTTCATACCGAGTACCGGCTTGTCGGGCGGCGCGGGCGCGATACGCTTGCCGGGCTGAAGCGTACGCTTCATATGCCCACGGTTGTCGGATCGCCGATGGAAAGCGCCGCGCGCATCGTTCACAAATACGAGCCGGAGTCCCGCCGGTATTATGGCGGCGAAATCGGCATCTACCGCAATCCGCGCACGGATCTTCCGAACGGCGATCTTGATTGTGCCATTCTGCTGCGTTGCGCCGAGGTGTCGGGCGACGGCGGTTTTCGCGTTCAGGCGGGTGGCGGCATTGTCCGGGATTCGGTTCCTCTCAACGAAGCCAAGGAATCCCGCGCCAAGGCCATGGGCATTCTGGGCGTGTTGACGGGGGCAAGCCAGCTCAAGGAAACCTATCTGACCGAGGCTATGGCCAAAAAAATCCAGCCTGTGCTGACGTCGAGAAACATGCAACTTTCAAGCTTCTGGATGAGCAAGCAGGATCCGCATGCCGAGGCAGGGGTGTCTCTCGACAATCTCAAAGTCGTCATCATGAACAACGAGGACGATTTCGCCTACATGACCGGCCACATGCTGCGCACGATGCATGCCGATGTGTCGGTGATCGACAGCATGGCTTTCGATCCGGCGGCGGACGATAGCGATATTGTGATCGTTGGGCCCGGCCCGGGCGATCCGACCGACATGAGCCATCCGCGCATGCGCCGCGTGCAGGAGATCATCACGGAGCTTACAAAGAGGCGGAAACCCATGCTCGGCATTTGTCTCGGGCACCAGTCTTTGGCTGTGAACAAGAACATCGATGTCGAGCGGCAGACGCAGTCTACGCAGGGCATGCAGAGGGCTGTTGACCTGATGGGCAAGCGCTGCCGCCTCGGGTTCTATAATTCATTTTCGCCCGTTTATAACGAAAAGGCCCGGGCGCATACGGATATCAAGTTCGATCTGGATGAAAATAACAGGATTATCGCCATGGAAGGCGTTCGTTTTATCGGGTTCCAATTTCATCCGGAATCGATTATGTCCGAGGACGGCGCAAGCGTTCTTCATCGCGCCATGATGCGTCTTCGTTATTAGGGGAGTGGAATGGATACGGCAGGGTCAATAAGCGTTTATGTCGTTCAGGTTACCCAGTTCCAGCAGAACTGCACGCTTGTGGTTTGCAACAAGACCAAAGCGTGCGCGGTGATCGATCCGGGCGGCGATGTCGATATGATCCTTGCCGAAGCCAAAAAACATGGGGCCAAGATCGAGAAGATATGGATCACGCACGGCCATCTCGATCACGGCGGCGGCGCGCGCGCCCTGAAGGCGGCGACAGGGGCGGTCATCGAAGGCCCAAACAAGGACGACGATTTCTGGGTGATGAACATTCCGATGAACGCCATGCAGTGCGGTATGACAGGCATGGACAGCTTCGTTCCTGACCGGTGGCTCAAGGACGGGGATACCGTTTCCGTCGGCGAGACGACATGGCAGGTCATTCATTGCCCGGGGCATACGCCGGGACATGTGGTGTATTATAACAAGGAGAACAATTTTGCGCAGGTGGGGGACGTTCTGTTCAGGAATTCCATCGGACGCGCCGATTTGCCGCGCAGCAATCCGCGCGCTTTGATCAAGTCGATTACGGAAAAACTCTGGCCTTTGGGCGATGTCGAATTCATTCCGGGGCACGGCGGACCGTCGACTTTCGGCACAGAACGGAAGAACAATCCGTATGTGTCGGACCGGGTTTTGGGGGCTTGAGACAGGGGCCGGAATCCGGGAAAAGGGCCGAAAAAATAGCTAAAACAGGCCTTGGAACGAGTGACTATACAGAGCCCCGAAGGCTTGCTATTTAGGACAGACACAATCTTCTGATGTTAGAAAAATGAGCGAAGATTTACTGAGATATGATTTGATGATCGAGGCCGCCTTGCGTGACGTTGTGCGTGAGACGATGGAAACGGTTGCGCGCGATGGGCTGCCCGGCGACCATCATTTCTACATTACGTTTCAGACAAAATTCCCCGGCGTTCAGGTTCCGGACTATTTGCGCAAGCAGTATCCGGACGAGATGACGATTGTTCTGCAATATCAGTTTTTCGGCCTTCGGCTTGAGGACGATTGCATCCGCGTGACGCTGAGCTTTAATAACGTTAAGGAAAATTTATCCGTTCCGATCGATGCGATTACAACTTTTGCCGATCCTTCCGTTAACTTTGCCTTGCAGTTCCAGAATGCCGGGGAATCGGGCCAATATCCTGAAAAAGAAGGACAATCGCCTGCCGAGCCATCCAAGGACTCTACCGGAAAGCCTGCCGACAAGGAAAAAGAAGATGGCCAGGGCAAGGTAATAAGTCTGGACAAATTCAGAAAAAAATAAGACAAAGCACGCCTTGCATATGTCCCCTTCGTCTAGAGGCCTAGGACACCACCCTCTCACGGTGAGAACACGGGTTCGACTCCCGTAGGGGACGCCAAAGTTTTCAAATGATTAGCCGCCATCTCGGGCGGCTTTTTCATTTTTTGG
>JAQUUS010000142.1 GCA_028693775.1 Alphaproteobacteria bacterium
CTCGGACCGAAGAGACTTCGTCATATATTCGGCGAGTTCGTCCCCGTCGCTGACGAAAATAACGCCGTTTTGCGAAGCGAAGCGCAAAATGCTCGTAAGCAGGCGTTTCGAATACTCAATTTCCTTTCTCAAAAAGAGAACCAGCTTTTGTTCTTTGTGAGGAAGGATCATCCATACAATAGAAAGAAGGGCCATCTCATAACGGGAGCCGCTATGAACGAACCATAGCGTTCCCGGCGATCCAACGCGTAGAAAAGCCCGGATATAGGAAAGGCCTCTTCGCAAGGCGCCATAGAGGAAGGCGAGAGGCGTTTTTGACGGCGAAAAATCGGGAAGCAGCCGGATCGTATCGCCGGGAAGACGGATCTGATCGGTAGAATGCTTCGGTATGATTGTAAGAGGTTCAATCCCTTTTTTCAGGGCCGCCGAGGCAATCATGGAGGTGTAGTCGTACTCATGCCCGCCCTGATCGACAAGCGTCGGGCAGATCATGGCAAGGCGTTTGATAGAAGGGGCGGGCATCGTCCGATATCTTAGGCTGCGGCCGTTTCGGTTTTTGCCGCGACGGGCCGTTCGTCTTCGTCCTCGAGCGCGGAAAGTTCGTTTCTGGGGGTATGCGACACGACATGGGAGATAATGGATGTCCCCTGTGTGTCCAAATCGACTTCGAGAATGCGTTCGGCTTCGAAGCAAGAGATGAAGGCATTGCGCATCTCGGGCGGAACGACGAAAAGAATAAAGCCGCCGCCGCCTGCGCCGCAAAGCTTACCGCCGTAGGCGCCGCAATCGAGACCTTTCTGATACAGATCGTCGATGTCCGGATTGCTGATGCTGCCCGAGAACTGGCGCTTGCGCAGCCATCCTTCGTGCATCAGCTTGCCGAACGAGCGGACAAAGTCGTTTTCGGGGGTTTCATCCAGAAGGCGCACGCCTTCCTTGGCCATTTCATAATAGCAGTTGAGGTCTTTGTCGATTTTTCCGGCCGAGGTGGCGGCCATCTGTTCCTTGAGGACCTTCGGGGCGCTGCGCGTGAGGCCCGTAAACACAAGGACAAGCGAGTCCCTGAAAATCTTGAGTCTTTCAGCCGTCATCAGGATGGGATTGATACGAATGCGCCCGTCCGAAAGATCGAAATAGTTGATGCCCCCAAAGGCGGCATGAAGCTGATCCTGAACGCCGCAGGTATGGCAAAGTTTTTCGCGTTCGAGGTCGATGGCCATTTGGGCGATCTGGAGCTTGGTCATCGACTTGTCGTTCAGCGTTGCAAGCAGATTGATGAGGCCAACCATAAAGCTTGCCGAGCTGCCGAGGCCGGATTGAGCAGGCAGGTCCGCCATGGTGGAAATGTCGAGCGGGCGGTGATGCTTGAACTCCTGCAAGGCGACGCGAAGGGCCGGGTGCTGGATGTCCTCGATCTTCGCAATGCGCTCGAGCTGGGAATAGGCCAGCGTAAATTCATGGTTCGAAAAAGCGGGCCTGCGCAAGGCGTTGATGTAGACGTACCTGTTGATGGCCATGCCGAGAACGGCCGCCGGATGGTCGCGAAAATACTCCGGATAATCCGTTCCGCCGCCGAAGAAACTGACTCTCAATGGTGTGCGTACGCTGATATAACTCATGACTTTTCCGGAGGAATTAAAGACGTATACAACCGCCGCCGGTCCGATAGTTGGCTTCGTACCATGCAATGGTGCGCGCCAATCCGTCCCGAAGCGTTGTTGGGCAGGATAGTCCATGGCCCTGCATTCTGTCGACCGCAAAGATTTTAACTTTTTGTCCTTCGGGCTTTGATGAATCGAAAATAAGCTTTGCAGTACATTTGGTTAACTCATGCACTGTTTCGGCCAGTTCGCGCACGCTGGTGCGCGTTCCCGACGAAAGATTGATTGGGCCTGTTTCGGAATCGTTTTCCATAAACCATGGAATCAGCGCCGCGACATCGCCCGCATAAACAAAATCGCGTTCTGCGTTTCCACTGCCCCAAACGACAACTTCGGATTGATTCGAATCGCGCGCTTCGATGAATCTGCGAATCAGTCCGGGCACGACGTGGGATTCGTTGGTGCGATAGTTGTCGTATTCGCCATACATGTTGCCGGGAACAATGACGGTCGAGTTAAGGCCATATTGGGTGCGATAGGCCTGCGCCGCGACGATGCCCATTTTCTTGGCGGATGAATAGGCGGCTGAATCCGGTTGCGGAAAGCCCTGCCACATCTGAGACTCGTCGATAGGCGAGGTTGCGGTTGCGGGATAGCTGCATCCGCCCATGGGATAAACCAGCTTGGAGATCTTGGCGCGCGCCGCAGCCTCGAACATGTTGCTTACAAACATGATGTTGCGGAAATAAAAATCGGCCGGATAAGCCCTGTTTGCGCCGATGCCGCCCGAATAAGCCGCCAGATGAACGACGATGTCGGGCCTGGCTTTTGCCAGAAGCTTTTCGGTGTCTTCGAGCCGGGTCAAACCTCCGCCATCCTGTCCGACGGCGACGATCTCGCTCTTGGGGTATTTGGCTTTCAGGAGCGGCATCAAATGGCTGCCCAAAAAGCCCGTAGCCCCGGTCACCAGTATGCGTGGATCGGAAGAGGTCATCAAAAACATCCTTTGTTGTTCGTCACGAAAGTCCCGGCCTCGGCCAGCGTTTCCGGCGTGCCGATGTCGATAAACGGCGCATCCGTCGTAAAGACGCCGATTTTTGCGCCGTTTGCCAGCATGCGCGGCAGTATGTCAACCTCGAAGCTGGAAACGCCCGCGCCAAGATTGTCCTTCAGCCAGCGCGTCCGGAAGGCATAAACGCCGCCGTTGATAAGGCCTTGTCCTGGCCTTTTTTCTTCAAAGCGGCTCAAAATTCCGTTCTCGGTCGAAAGCCGTCCATACCGGCCCGTGTCTTCCAGCGAGCGCGCCAGAATAATGCCGTCCAGATTGGCGTCGGCCACGCGCGCCAGAGCGGGCGAAAAATCCGAAAGCAGAAGCGTATCGCCGTTTAAAATCAATGTGTAATCCGTCGCGATGTCCGCGAGGGACTCGGCAATTGCGCCGCCGGTTCCCAAGGCTGGGCTTCGCGATGCCAGCGAACGTTTTGGGAGGGCGAGAGGGGAACGCGGTTTTGCAGCCATCCGATAACGGCGTCGGCCATATGCCCGACAGACAGCAGAATGTCGTCAAAGCCTTCGCGCGCGAGCCGCCGCAAGGGCCATTCGAGGAAGGGGTGTCCCGCAACGTCGACCATGGGTTTGGGCAGGTTCGGCACAAGCGCAGCAATGCGGGTTCCTTTTCCGCCTGCAAGAATCAGGGCTGTTGTCTCTTTGGTCAGGTTGCCGGAATTCACTTTTCCTCCGAATAGAATCAGGCACATATTTGAAATACGGAAGTTAAAATAAAGCCAATCGCCTTAATAGCAAGGGAAGAAACCATGAGCGTCCAAGACTATCTTCAGAAATCCGCGTCGATCATCGAAGCCACGGCGCAGCCGCAGATTGCAGCCCAGGTCGACAAGGCAATCGAAGCGCTCAGCGAAGCGCTGCGCAACAAGCGCGCTGTGCTCGTTTGCGGCAACGGAGGATCGGCCTCCGATGCAATGCACATCGCGGGCGAACTGGTCGGGCGTTTTCTGAAAGAACGCGCGGCGCAAAAATGCATCGCGCTATCGTCCAACCCGGCGGTGCTGACGGCATGGGCCAACGACTACAGCTTCGAAACGGTCTTCTCCCGTCAGGTCGAAGCTTATGGCGAAAAAGGCGGCGTCTTTTGGGGCATCAGCACATCGGGCAATTCGGGCAATGTCATCGCCGCAATCGCAGAGGCCAAAAAACAAGGCATGACGGTGATCGGTCTCACAGGGCAGGGCGGCGGCAAAATGGCTGCGCTTTGCGATATTCTGGTTGAAGTTCCGTCAAAGGAAACGCCGTTCATCCAGCAAGGGCATCTCTGCCTCTACCACTACATCTGCCAGAAGGTGGAAGAAAATCTGGCCTAGGCCTGCGCGGCCTTTTTCGCATTCGGCTTCGGCGCGTGCACGATGGCCTTGTCGACGTCTTTGGCGTCGATCTCCATAGCCGTGCCGTGCTCAAGAAAGAAAAAGCGCTTGCAGTAGGTCTTGACCGATTTTGTGTCGTGAGAGGCGAAGACAAAAACACCCACGGACCGAATGAGTTCTTCCATGCGGCGCTTGGCTTGCTCCCTGAAGGCGGTATCGCCTGTATTGAACATCTCGTCGACCAAAAGAATATCCGGCTTGGTCGATGTCGCGATGGCGAACAGCAAGCGCATGGTCATGCCCGAAGAATATGTGCGTACGGGCAGCTGCAAAAAGTTTCCGAGCTCGGTGAACTCTTCGATGTCCTTGACGTTAGCCTGAATTTGAGCCGTGCTCAGGCCCAAAAGGGTCGAGATGCGCGTAATGTTTTCGTAGCCTGAAAGCTCGGGGTCCATGCCCGCGCTAAGATCGAGAAGCGTGGCGATGCGTCCCGACTTCGTCACGCGGCCCGAGTTTGGCGTATAAACGCCCGCCATCGTGCGCAGCATGGTCGTTTTGCCCGCGCCGTTATGGCCGATCAGCCCCACGGCGTCGCCCTGACGGATCTTGAACGAAACGTTTTTGAGGGCCGTGACAAGCTGCACATGCCCGGCTTCGCTTTCGATCATGCCGCCGGTGCCGATGCGGATAAGCTGATTGCGCAGCGACATGCTGCGGCTGTTATAAATGGGGTACTGGACCGTTACATTTTCGAAATTGAGAAATACCGTCATCTGTCAAACCCAAAAAGCGATGCGATTGCGCTTGGCGTTGAAGAGCATAAGCGTCATCGTGCCCCCCACAACGAGCATGCCGACGTTGATTGCAATGAGATAAAGCGGCGTGCTTTCGTTCAACAAAGGAAACCTGACGATTTCGATCATGTCCGCCAGAGGATTGACCCACATGAACTTGCCGATAAAGCCCGGCAGTGCGTTGGACCTGTACATGACGGGGCTGAAGAACATCAGGAGCGGCATCAACATCGAAATGAAGTATTCGAGATCG
>JAQUUS010000143.1 GCA_028693775.1 Alphaproteobacteria bacterium
CCGATTACATCGTAGTTTCTGCGTGCGCAGGTGGGGCAGGAAATGATCGTGACGCCGCGATTGCGAATGCCTAAGGATTTGAGAATTTCGTATCCGACGCGAACTTCCTCGTCCACGCCTGCCGAAAGGGAAACGCGCAAGGTGTCGCCGATGCCTTCGGCCAGCAAAAGCCCGAGGCCGATGGAGCTTTTAACGGTCCCGGTCCGCAATCCGCCCGCTTCGGTCACGCCGAGATGCAAAGGATGATCGCACGCGGCGGCCAGCGCCCTGTAGGCAGCGACAGTAAGCGCGACGTCGGAAGATTTGACGCTGATCTTGAATTCCCTGAAATCGTTGTCCTCAAGCATTTTCGCGTGGGTCAACGCGCTCTCGACCATGGCCTCGGGGCAGGGTTCGCCGTATTTTTCCAGAAGGTTCTGTTCCAAAGAGCCCGCATTGACGCCGATGCGCATGGCGCACCCATGATCCTTTGCGGCCTTGATAACTTCGCGCACGCGCTCGTCCGAGCCGATATTGCCGGGATTGATGCGCAAGCAGGCGGCGCCCGCCTCTGCGGCCTCGATGGCGCGCTTGTAGTGAAAATGAATGTCTGCAACGACCGGAACGCCTGCCTCGCGAACGATGGTCTTCAAGGCGGCGGTCGAGTCTTCGTCCGGGCAGGAGCAGCGAACGATATCGGCCCCGGCGCCGACCATGAGGCGGATCTGCTCAAGCGTGGCATCGACGTTGCTGGTCAGGGAGTTGGTCATGGACTGAACGCTGATCGGCGCATCTCCGCCCACGAGAACGTTGCCGACCTTGATCTGGCGGCTTTTGCGGCGCTTGATTTGCCGCCACGGACGAAGGGTCTGCGCTTCTGACATAAAGGACTCCCGTAACTTCGTGAAAACGCGCCAAAGCCTGCTGCAAAAGCAATCGGTTAAGGGCTGGCGCGCAAGCGGACTATAATCGCAATTGCCTGATTATCCAAGAAGTTTACGGTATCTTTGCGTCGTTGCCGACGGATCGCTGCCGCGAGGATGGAATCCAAGGACTTAAAAGGCTTAACCGGAAGGCCCCTGTCCCGTCCGTCAGCGGTTTTCCGCGTTCGAAGGCTCTTCCAGCGACTTGGGATCGAGGGAAATATTGCGTACGACGCGCGGTTCGCCCGTTGCAACCTTGGGCATTTCCTTGCCGTCCACGGAAACGGACAAAGCCGCGCCGTTCCCGGTCGTCATCGACAAGCCCTTTGTATTGGGAACCGTATAAGCCTCGCCGGGCTTGAGCACGCGATCGACGATGGTCTTCCCCGATTTGTCGATAATCATGATCCAGCTGTTTTGAGTGGTCCTGATAACAACGCGAGGCTTGCTCTCCGCTTTTTTCTCAATCTTGGCTTCTTTCTCGTCCTTTTTCTCGGCCTTTGCTTCCTTGGTGTCCGCCTTTTTGGGAGTTTCTTCTTCCTTGGGCTTGACCGAAGAGTTGGAGAAAACGTTTTTCGAAACGGAGATAGGAGTCTGAGCGGTCACAACAATGCCGGGCGAAGCGGGCGGAATGCCCGAAGGAACGGTTTGAGAGGATTGCTCTGGTTCCGGTGAAGGCTGAGGCGCGGGCAGGGGCGTCTCCGGCTCCGGGGCGGCGGGCACGGGCGTAAGCGCGAGCGGCTCGACCGGGGTTTCCTGCGCGGCCGGCGCGGGAGCCTGAACGGGAGCGGTCAAACCTGCTGCAGCAGGATTGGGAACGGATTGGAGAACGGTGGGCAAGGAGGGCTGCGTGCGAACCTCGGCCCGATCCGAAGAGGAGATTGCATACCACAAAGCGTAGATGAGGATGAGAACGATCGTTGCCCCGGCCATAACAAGGGCCGAAGGCGTCCGTCCTTCCGAAACGGGCGTTGGCATGGACAGAACGGGTTTTTTGCGGCGTCCGGCCATTTCGTAGCGATAGCGGTCGACAGCGGCCTTGCCGTCGATGCCCAGACAGGTGGCATAGGTGCGAAGGAACCCGATGACATAAGCGTCCGCCGGGAATTCTTCGAAGCGGCTGTTTTCGAGAGCGATGAGAAAGGAGGGTTTGATGCGAAGATATTCGGCGATCAAATACAAATCGTCGCCTCTGTCGAGCCTTGCCTCGCGCAAGATGGCGCCGATAGACATATGTCCCGAAGGGGCGGTTCTCGAAGCCTTGGCCTCGGCCTGGCGCTCCGAAGGCTCACGGGGGGCAGCCCTTGGCTCGGAAACGACGACGCGAATTTCCTGTTCCTCTTCGCGGTCCCGGTAGGAAAAGGAGTTTTGATCCTGTTGTCTGTTGTCTTCGTTATAATCCATTGTCGGTTCGGCCATAGGCATCTGTTCGGGTTCTTCGGGCCTTTCGGTTTTAGGAATGGCGAGAACGTACTCGGACTCGGAGTCGTCCGTCCCATCCGTATGCAAAATAGGCTTTTGTTTTTTGCGCCTGCTTCTTGACATGCCGGGACATTAAAAGAAGTGGCCTCAAAAGGCAAACAAAAGGCTTTTTATCATTGGAAATAAACCAAAAAACGCATAGCCCCCCCTCCGAAGAGCGAGCCAGAAACCCGAGGATCGGTATATCGGGCGAATTAGGCGCGAATAAGGCGTCTTCTCATAGTTGCCGTGACCGAAAGGGGACTGAAAATCAATCTCATACGGGGTTTTCTTCGAGCGCCTTTTCAGCCTGTGCGACAAGCTCTGCGAGAATCGCCGCGACGGGTTGTTCTTTTTTGACCATGCCGACGCTCTGGCCCGCCATGACGGAGCCCATCTCGACATCGCCGTCGATCACGGCGCGGCGCAAGGCCCCGGCCCAGAAATGCTCGATCTCGAGCTGGGCCTGTTCGCGTGTCAACGCGCCGCTATCGAACCTGGCGATAACCTCGCGTTGTTTCTCGACGAATTTCCTGCAACCTTCGTTGGCGAGCGCGCGCACGGGAATGACGGGGAACCGTTCGTCGAGCTGGACCGAAGGAACGGCGTCGCGCGCTGCCGCCCGGATATAGGCCTTTTTAAATTCAGGATGAGCGATGCTTTCCGTGGCGCAAACGAAGCGGGTGCCCAGCTGAACGCCCGACGCGCCCATCTTGAGGCTTGAAGCGATAGCCTCGCCGCGACCGATGCCGCCTGCCGTGAAAACGGGAACGTTGCGAATTTCGGGCAAAATCTCCTGAGCGAGAACCGAGGTGCAAACGGGCCCGATATGCCCGCCGGATTCCATGCCCTCGATAATCAGGGCGTCTGCGCCTATGCGCACAAGCTTTTTTCCCAAAGAAGCGGTCGGCGCGAAACAAATGACCTTGGCGCCGCCGTCCTTGATCTTCTTGACGCTCGGAGCCGGGGGCAACCCTCCGGCCAGAACGATATGCGAAACCTTTTCTTCAAGGCAAACGTCGATCAGCGCGTCGAGCTGAGGATGCATGGTGATGAGGTTCACGCCGAAATTTTTCGAGGTCAACTCCTTGGTGGCGCGGATTTCGGCCCTCAGCAGCTCCGGGGTCATGGAGCCGCAAGCCAGTGTACCAAACCCGCCGCTATTCGAAAGAGCCGAGACAAGATGGCGTTCCGAAATCCAGCTCATCGCGCCGCCCATGATGGCGAACTCTGTGCCCAGAAAATCGCATCCGCGTTGCCACAGGCGCTGAAGGGAAGGGGAAGCGGTTACCATGAAAAAACCTGTCCGTCGAAGTTAAAGAATAACGAGGTCGAATCGAAGCCATGCCCCGAAAGCGCCCGGCGCAGGATGCTGACGCTTTCCCCGGCTGTCAATTCTGCCTTTTTTTTGCCCATTTCAGTCTCCGGCGTGCGGCAGGCGGCAATAAAGACGGTCTGCATCATGCCGGAAACTCTGTTTTAGCCCTCTGTACCGGTCTTTTGGTCGCGGATCTTCGCAAGAGCGTCCTCGACGTGGCGGCTAAAAACGAAATCGGCCTTGCGCTGGCGGGAGAAATCGACTTCCGGAGCGAAGGGCCCGTCTGTGCGAATGCCGAAGAGAGCGAGCTTCAGCATCTTGAAAGGATGGCTAAAAGCATCTTCTGCGGCGGTGGGCTCATAGCCGCAGTGAACCATGCAGTTGGCGCATTTTTCGTAGCGCCCGGTGCCGAACTGGCTCCAGTCGGTGGAGTCGAGCAGTTCGCGATAGGTCTTCGTATAGCCTTCGCCGATCAGATAGCAGGGCCTCTGCCAGCCGAAGATGCTAAAGCCGGGAATGCCCCAGGGTGTGCATTCATAAGTCTGGTTGCCCGCGAGGAAATCCATGAACAAAGGCGACTGGCTGAAGCGCCATTTGGGCTTGCCCTTCTTGACGCTTTCCTTGCCGAGGCGGAAAATTTCGCGAAACATCTTCTTGGTGGATTCGCGGGAAAGGAAGTGCGTCTGATCTGCGGCGCGCTCATAAGCATAGCCGGGAGAAACGGTAATATCGTCGAGCCCGATCTCCATCATATGATCGAAAAAGGCTGCGACGCGCTCGGGAACGGCATTGTTGAAGAGCGTGCAGTTGATGGTGACGCGGAATCCCTTCGAGAGCGCGAGCTTGATGGCGGCCTCTGCGCGGTCATAAGCGCCGGGAAGATTGACGGAGCGGTCATGTTCTTCCTTGAGTCCGTCCAGATGCACCGAGAAATTGAAATAGGGCGAAGGCGTAAACAGCTGGATCTTCTTTTCGAGAATCTGGGCGTTTGTGCAAAGCGTGACGTATTTCTTCCTCGCGACGAGGGCGGAAACGACTTCGCCGATCTCGCGATGGAGCAGAGGTTCGCCTCCCGGAATGGACACGATGGGTGCGCCGCATTCCTCGACGGCCTTGACGCATTCTTCGACCGAAAGGCGTTGATTGAGGATTTCTGGCGGATAATCGACTTTTCCGCAGCCGGGGCAGGAGAGGTTGCAGCGGAAGAGGGGTTCGAGCATCACGACGAGAGGAAAGCGCTTATTTCCCTTGAGTTTTTGCTTGATAATATAAAGAGCGACATCGAGCTGCTGGCGAACGGGAACGGACACAGGACTACCCAAAAATGGTTGA
>JAQUUS010000144.1 GCA_028693775.1 Alphaproteobacteria bacterium
AAGACCCTTAAAGAGGGAACGGCCAAGATGCAGGACGCGTGGGAAAAGGGCGGCCTGAAGTTCACGCAAAAGCCGCAAGTTCTGGGCGTCGGCCATACGTTCGCCGACGTGTCGGTTGAAACGCTGCTCGACGGCAAGCCCGGCGAAGTGTTCACGCTGTTGAACGAAACGGGCCTCCGCGATCTCAAGGACCCGAAGAAGTTGAGCCTTCAGGCGATCGAAGCGCTGACTTACGGCGCGCACATCGACGTAAAGGACGTCGTTATCTATCCGCAAGGCCGCTCGCCGCAGGCGAAGGCCGAATACGCGGGAGACCCGGCGACATACTTGAAGAGCATGGGACTCCCTGCGACCGGCGCCAATGTGTATAGCCGTGCGAACGAAATCGCCATCGGCCTCAAGGAAAAGGCGCTAACCGAAGCCCATCTCAAGCTGCTCAATCCGGACTCGAAGATCCGTGTTTCGGTTGAGTACTTCGACGCGGCGAAAGGAGCCCTGTATTCCTTCGACGCAAGCAAGAACCGCTTTGTCCCGTCTTTCAAAAGCGAGCCGGGCCGTCCGGGAGCTCGTCCCAAAGGTCCAGGCGCGGACCTCAAGTAAAACCAAAAGAGCGGGGTTTTCCCCGCTCTTTTTTTATGCCTGCGCGACGCTGCCGCGAAGCCAGTCCAGATAGGGTTCGTGCCCGGCCTCGACGGGCAGTGCGACGATGCAGGGGCATTCGTAGGAATGCAGTTCGACAACCCTCTTCCTGAGCGCCTCGAAGTTTGAAGCCGTGGTCTTTGCGATCATGGCGCATTCCTGCGCGCGCTCGGTCTTGCCTTGCCATTTATAGATCGACCGGACCCCGCCGAAGAGATTGACGCAGGCGGCAAGGCTTTCCGCGACCAGCGCCTCGGCGATTTTTTCGGCTTCGCCCTCCGAAGCCGCCAGCATGTAAACGAGGATAAATTCGCTCATGAAAGGCTCTTGAGAAACGCGTCGATATCCTGCGGGTTCGAAAGCGAGACGCCCGCGATTTCCTTGTCGATGCGCTTGGTCATCCCGGTGAGAACGGAGCCCGACCCGCATTCGACCAGTTGGCCGACGCCCTGTTGCTTCATATACAAAACGGACTCGCGCCAGCGAACGGTGCCCGTGACCTGTTTGACAAGCAAATCGCGAATGGCCTCCGGGTCGCTGACGGCCTCGGCGATCACATTGGCGACGACCGGCACGGCGGGGGTCTTGATTTCGACTTCGGCGAGCGCGCGTTGCATGACATCCGCGGCGGGCTGCATCAGCGAGCAATGGAACGGCGCGCTGACGGGAAGCTTGGTGCACCGGCGCAGTCCGCGTTCGCCCGCAATCGCAATAGCCCTGTCAACGGCGGCTATATGGCCGCTGATAACGACCTGTCCGGGCGCGTTGTCGTTGGCGGCTGCGCAGACGTCGTCTTGCGCGGCGGCGGCGGCGATTTCCTGAGCCGTTTGCAAATCCGCGCCGAGCAGCGCCGCCATGGTCCCCACGCCGACAGGAACCGCCTGCTGCATGGCCTGTCCTCGTTTTTTCAGAAGCTTCGCGGTGTCCGTCAGCGTAAAGCTTCCGGCCGCGCAGAGCGCCGAATATTCGCCGAGGCTGTGCCCCGCCACAAATTGCGCCGCCTCAGGCAGCCTGAAACCGCCTTGCTTGTCGAGCACGCGGATCACGGCCATGCTCACGGCCATCAGCGCGGGTTGGGCGTTTTCGGTGAGTTTCAGATCTTCTTCCGGGCCTTCGAACATCGTTTTGCTGAGGGTCTGGCTCAGGGCGCTATCGATTTCCTCGAAGACCTCGCGGGCTTCGGCAAACGCGTCCGCCAAAGCCTTGCCCATTCCGACGGACTGACTGCCTTGACCGGGAAACACCAATGCGCGACTCATAAAAAATCCTCCGAAAGTGACGTGAACGTTATCATCAATACAAGGACGCCGCTCCTGTCAAGCGGAGCGTCCGGCAAAGAATCACTCAGTAAAGTAGCCGTTTGGCCCAAAACGGGCAAAAGCTCTCTCTAACCCTTTAAAAAGGGCCGTTTCAGGCCGCGCGCCGGAGAAATCGTTTGTTTTCATCCTGTTCGTTTTGTACATCTGAACGCATGAGGCACGATCGAAAGATACCGGAATGATGCCGCTCAAGGCAGTACTGGAAACCGCAAAAAAAGATTGCAGCAACGGTCGCGACAGAGAAAAAGCCCGGGCAGTCGCCGCGAGGCTTGAACCTTTTGTTACAAACGGCATTCCCGACAAGTCCTCGGGGGAATTTTATGACTGGGCCAAGCTCGTTTGTTTCCGGGCCAAGTTGCAAATCAAGATCGGGCAGGCGGCGGACGCCGCAGCGTTCCTCGCGCCGATGGTCGGCGCCGACGGCGTGCTTTATCGCAATCCGTTTGCGCACACCGCCTATGTGAACGCACTAATCAAGAGCGGCCAGTCCAGAGTCGCCATCGCTCATCTGGCTCCGCTGGTCGCCGACGACGGAATTCTCAAGAACAATGCCTTTTCCCATACGTCCTACGCGAATGCGCTAATCTATAGCGGACAGGCGGATCTGGCCGTGCGTCATATGGATCCGCTTGTCAAAGGCGGCTTTTTGACGGGCGATCCCGTCGCCAACACGACCTATGCCAACGCGTTGATCGGAAGCAACAAACCCCTTGCCGCCATCGAGCATCTGAAGCCGCTTGTGGATTGGGGCTGTCTGCTTGGTTCCGACCCCGTCGCGCACAACGCCTATGCCAAGGCCCTGATCAGCGCCGGGCAGTGCCGCGAGGCTGCGGCGCACTTGTACCCTCTTCTGGGGGATCACGGCCTGCTGGAGTACGACGCTTTCGCCCATACAACCTATGCGAACGCCCTGATCGGCGACGGACGCGCGGTGGAGGCGGCGAAACATCTCGGGCCTCTGGTCCGGCGCGGCGGGCTGCTTGCGCGCGATGCCGTGGCGCAAACGACATATGCGAACGCGCTTATCAATGCAGGCCGTGCCGATCTCGCGATTGCGCACCTGAAAGACCTTGTGGCCCCGGCGTCCATGTTCTACAGGAACCCGGTCATTCACAATACCTACGCCAATGCGTTTATCAACGCGGGCCAGCCCGGCGAAGCCGTTTCGTATCTCTGGGTGCTCATTTGCCCCGGAGGATTGCTTTCCCGCGATGTCGTTGCGCACACGACCTACGCCAACGCCCTCATCAACGCCGGAAGAGCTCTCGATGCCGCTCGTCATCTGAAGCCGCTGGTCACAACCAGTTTCCTGAAGACCAACGTTATCGCTCACAATATATATGCAAACGCGCTGATCAACGCGGGCCAGCCCGATGCGGCCGCACGGCATCTGGAGCCTCTGGTTCGCGACGGCGGGCCCTTCAGCAACAAGATCGTCGCGCATTCGACCTACGCAAACGCGCTCAACAAGGCCGGGGAGCCGGAGAAAGCCGTGCGTCATCTTGCGCCGCTTATTCTTGGCAAGAGCCCGTTGCGTCACGATTCGTTCGCCAACACGATTTACGCCGATGCGCTTATCAATTCCGGACGCGCGGCGGCGGCTGTGATGCACCTCGAGCCCCTCGTCGAGAAGGGCGGGGTTCTTGAGAATAATTCCTTTGCGCACAACACCTACGCCAAGGCGCTTCTTGCCGACGGACAGGCTATGGCTGCCCTTGCCCATTTGCGCCCGCTGATCGGAAACGGCGGCCTGCTTTCGCAGGATCTTGTCGCCCAGATCAATTTCGCCGACGCCCTGACCGAAACGGGCGAAGCGCAGGCGGCTGTCGGTTGCCTGAGGCCGCTTGTCTCCCCGAACGGAGCTCTGGCCGACGATCCGACCGCCAATCTTGTTTTCGCAAAGGCCATGGCCGTTGCAGGCTGCGTGCAGCAGTCGACCTCCTATCTCGAAATGCAGATGGGGCCGGGAAAGCCCTTGTATCGCAACACCGAAGCCATGTTCTTGTATTCCGACGTGCTGAAGGGGCAAAAAACCGTCGACCGCGCGGGCCGGGTTTGCTACCGCCCCAGCGGCCGTGTACGCGCGGATATCGCCCTTTCCATCCCGCAAGGGCTCGAAATCAAGAGCTAACCGCCTCTTTCCATTGCTCTATTGCCTCATGGGCGGCGAGTGCTTATGCTCCGAGTCCCTTACCCCTTTCAGGAAGTTCCAATGTCCAGCCTTGTCTCCCGCATCAAGAATTTTGCCGGTTGCCGCGTCCTGT
This sequence comes from Alphaproteobacteria bacterium, assembly GCA_028693775.1. GTDB lineage: Bacteria > Pseudomonadota > Alphaproteobacteria > UBA9219 > UBA9219 > CAIXLI01. Next base: position 4,223 of record JAQUUS010000144.1, read on the forward strand.
GCGTGGGCGATTTGATGCTCGACCGATATGTCTACGGAGAGGTCGAGCGCATCTCTCCCGAAGCGCCCATTCCCGTGCTGCATGTCAAACGTGAAATGGCCACCCTGGGCGGAGCCGGGAACGTCGTGCGCAATCTTGCCGCTTTGGGCGCCCATATCGACGTGATCGGCGTTGTGGGCGACGATTTGGCCGGAGAAGAGATTGCAAGAGAATTCAAATCGCTTTCAACGGTCGAGCCGCATCTGATTATCGATCCGTTTCGCCCGACCATCCAGAAAACGCGCTATGTCGCGTCCGCGCAGCAGTTGTTGCGGGCGGATTGCGAGGATGCAAAGCCGATTTCGGGCGAAATCGAAAAAAAGATTATTGGTTATCTTCCCGAAGCCTTGAAGAACGCGCAAACGATTGTCCTGTCGGATTATCTCAAGGGCGTTTTGACGCCCGCCCTTATCGCCGAAGCCATCCGTCTTGGCACCGAGGCGGGCAAGCCCGTTATTGTCGATCCGAAAGGCCGCAGCTTTGCCAAATACAAAGGCGCGACCATGCTGACTCCCAACCGCAAGGAACTTGCGGAGGCGACGGGATCGATCATCAAAACGGTCGAGGACGCCGATGCCGCCGCGCAAGGGCTGATCGCGGAGATCGGGATCGGCAGCATTCTCGTCAAGCTCGGCGCTGACGGCGTGTGCCTCGTACGCAAAGGCGAGCCGCCGGTTCATCTGCAAACCAAGGCCCGCGAGGTGTTCGACGTATCGGGCGCGGGAG
>JAQUUS010000145.1 GCA_028693775.1 Alphaproteobacteria bacterium
TTGGTCAGACCTCCCTGACCGACGGCCTTGTGAACCATCTCCGACGCTCTCTCGACGCGTTCGGAGATTTCGCGGATGCAGGCCGAAAGCTCCTCGGCCGCTGCGGCGACGATCTGGACGTTGGAAGTGGTTTTTTCGCTGGCCGCGGCCACGGCGACGGCTTTCTGGCTCGTGTCCATCGACGTGTCGGAAAGCTTGGTGGCGTTTCCGTGCAGCTTGTCCGAGGCTTCGGATACCGCCGAAACGATGTTTCCGACGCTGGTTTCGAAGTTTTGGGTCAGATCGGCCATGAGCTTCTTTTTTTCTTCCTGCGCGGCGAGCTCGCGTTTTTGCTCGTCGGCTTTCAGGGCCTCCATCTGCATGCCGTTTTCCTTGAAAATCTGGATCGAGTTGGCGATATGGCCGATCTCGGACTTGGAGTCGGTGTAATCGACCTTCGTTTCAAAATCGCCTTCCGCAATCTTTTTCATGGCGTTGGTCAGTCTGGCGAGCGGATGGGTGATGGTCCAGACGACAACGAAGAAAAAGACGCCCGAAAGAACGATGCCTGCCAGCGAAACGGCGATGGAAACGGACTGCTGGTGCCGGTAGGCCTTGATGCGGGTGTCCAGAAGGCGGTCGAGATGATCGTAGCCCTTCGCAAGAAAATCGTAGGACGACTTCTGAGCGGTGTCGACGGCGGCGGCGAATGCCATCGCCTCGACCTTGTCGCCCCTGGCGATGGTGTCGAGCAAATCCACAACGGCTTTATTTTTGGCTTCGTAGTCTTTGACAAGCTTCGCGCCCGCGTCCTGAAATTCGGAGTCGAGGCCGTAGAAGTTCTTGTCTTCCTTGAGCGAGGTGTCCATGTCGCCGACGATGCGGGCGATGTCGGATTCCGACAGCATGCGCGACATGACGGCGGCTTCCGTGCGCTGGCCGGGCGTCAGGGTTTCCTGCCTGAGGATCGGATAGAGCGTCGAGCCGATGACCGAAAGGCGGTCCATCGTTTGCGGCAAGGCCAGCAGGGTGACATCCATGAGGTAATAGCTGTCGAGATCGGGATCGAGGATGAGGTTGGACGTATCGCCCGAATGCGAGATCATGCCGCGCAGGTCGGCAATATAGGAGGCGACGCGTTCGTCGAGATCGGCGGTTTTGTCGGCGCGGATGCTTTGTTCGAGGGCGGTCCATTTGGCCGAAACGTTTTCGATCTTCAGCGCCTCGCGGCCCCGGCTTTCGAGCCCGTCCCTGGTGAATTGCAGAGCGGCGCCGATTTCGTTCTGAACGCTCTCGAGACGGCCCATGGCGGATTCGATGGAGTCGAGGAGGTCGGTCACGGCTTCGGGGCTGCCGGTTCCGGCGCGCGTTTTGATCAGCTCGATGCGGAGCCGTCCGGTGTCATGAAGCAGGAGGGCGAGGGGGCGCTGATAGGCGTCGCCTTTTTTCTCCTGCGCGGCGAAATCGACATTGGCGCCGATACCCGTATAGGCGCTGAACATTGAGAAGCAGAGGGTCGCGAGAAAAAGCGCGATGCTGAGCGACATGCGCACGCGTATTGACAGATTGTTGAGCAGTTTCAACATCCAGAATCTCCGTTGATTGCCAATTCTGTGCGACAAGGCGCAGGGTTGCAGTATTTCTTTAATTCTTTGTTAAGGCAAGGGGATCACACCCGCGTATTTTTTTCAGAAAACGTCCGGGACGCGCAGAGGCTTTGCTCGGGGTTCGGAAGTGTGCCATCTTGTCTTCCGGATTTTGGAAGAATTCGGAGAGCCCGATGAAAATCGAAAAAATGGTCAAGCTCTGGGAAAGCGAAGGCGTCATCGACGATGCGGTTGCCGGGCGCATCCTTGCGTTCGAGACCGGGCGCAAAAGCGGGTTCGATTTCGGGGACATGCTGATCCGCATGGCCGGGTTGGCCATTTTTCTCGGACTGGCTTCGATCATCGGCGCAAACTGGAAGATCATTCCCCCGTTCGCCAAGATTGCCATGCATGCGGCGGTGAACGGCGGAGTCGCCTTCGCCTTGTACCGTTTTGTCAAGCTTGGTCGCGAGCGAACGGTCTGGATGGATTTCCTGATCGTCATGCTGGCCGCGCTGACAATGACATTCATAGCGCTCATCGGGCAAATCTATCAGACGCAGGAGGAAGTCTGGAAAGTCGGGCTGTTCTGGCTGGCCCTGACGACTCCGTTCTGGCTCGGCCTCGGCGCAGGCGGGCGCGCCGGGCGGCTGTGGATTCTTGCGGCGGTTGCCGTCTATTTCCTCTATGTCTTCAGTCCCTCGTTGAATGTTTTCTCATCCACTCGCCATCTTCGTGTGCCGTTGCCCCATATGCTGGGGATGGTTCTCGTTCCTTATGCGCTGGTTGCGGCCGGGCAGATTTCCGTTTTCCGCGCCCGGAGCGAAGCGGCGTTTCGCGAATTCAGCTACGCCGGATACCTTGCAATCGCCCTTGGCGTATCGTTGCTTCAGTTCTTCTGGTACGTCAAAAACCTGCGTTATTTCGAACCCCAAAATCTTGCCGATACCGCAGGCTTCATCTGGACGGCCCGGTATTCGGCTCTTGCGGCGGTTATGGCCGCAGCGGGCATTCTCGGGGCCCGGAAATTCAGGCTTCTGGTTCCTCAATCTCTTGCTTCGGACGCCTTTCTGTTGCTCAGCGTCGGTTTTGGCGCCATGCCCGTCCTGATCCCTCATGAAGCCATGAACATCTGGGGCGCCGTTTTCCAGATCGCCTACTGGAGCCTTTGCGGATGGGCGGCGTCACGGCAGGGCTACGCCAAGGCCTTGCAAATTGCGTCGACGTTCATTGCCTTGCGCCTCATCGGAATCTATATCGAGGTCTTCGGCTCGCTTTTGCAGACGGGCTTCGGGTTGCTGGTCAGCGGGTTGCTTCTGATCGTCTTTGTTTACGGTGCCCGGCGCATCATCGCCGTTCTTGGAGAAAAACGATGAAATTTTCTCGCTCCCTCGTTTTCGCCCTCTTTTTGGCTTTGCCAGTTGTTGGCGTTCTCAGCCTCGTGGCGCAGAAAGAAATCGCCATCGCGCAGGCGCAAACCGTTCGCATTCCCATCAAGGGGTACGATCCGCGCAGTCTTCTCTATGGGCATTATTTGCGCTTCCAGTTCGACGGTCCTTTGGCTCCGGACTCCGGTGTCCACGAGTATTACATCCCCGAGGCCAAGGCTGCGCGGCTTCAAAATATTTTGTTTGAGGGCAAGCAAAAGGCGGAGATCGATGTGCGCATGTCCGACAAGAAAGTTCTCAACTACGGGGAGCTCTATATCGGCGGCAAGCCCTACATGCAGGTGCTTGCCGAAAAGGCGGCCAGCGAAGATCCCGCCTTTTCTCTTGGAAAAACCGTGAAATGATATAAGATTCGGCGCATGAGAATCCTTCTTAGCGTTTTCGGAATCGTCCTTCTCGCGCTCGTTCTGTCGTTCGCCATGGCGAACAAAGTCGGCGTGGACGTTACGGTTTGGCCGCTCGGCGAGTTCTACAACGTGCCGCTTTATGCTGTGGGGCTTGTTCCTCTTGGGCTCGGTTTCCTTCTTGGGGCGTTGTTCGGGCTGGCTGCCGTCATTCCGCAGCGGTTGCGCGTGCGGCGCCTGACCAAGGAACTCGGCGCCTTGAGCTCGAAAATCGGCGAGTTGCAAAACACATCGGTCGTTCAGCAGGTAAAGGGCAAGAAACCGTCGTTCTGGAGCCGCAAATGAATCCCGTTTTTTGCGCCATCGACACCGACGTTCTCTACGAAGCCAAGGAACTGGTCGATGCGCTCAATGGAGAAGTCGGCGGCTTCAAAATCGGGCTGGAGTTGTTTACGGCCCACGGCGCGGCCGGTTACCGGACCGTGGCCGCATGCGGTGCGCCCATTTTTCTCGATGTCAAATTGCATGACATTCCCAATACGGTCGCCGGGGCCATAACGTCGCTTCTGCCGTTGCAGCCCGCCTATATCACGATCCATGCCTCCGGAGGCGCGGCCATGATGCGCACTGCGGCTGAGGCCGCCGCCGCAGCGGGCGAAGGGCGTCCCAAGCTCTTGGCCGTCACGGTTCTGACAAGCCTCGACAGCGACGATCTGGTTTCGGTCGGACAGGACGCGGATGTCGGCGAGCAGGTCGTTCGCCTCGCGCAGCTGGCCAGGGACAGCGGCCTTGACGGCTGCATTTGCTCTCCCGAAGAAATTTTACCTTTGCGCGCGGCGCTCGGAAACGATTTTGTGCTGATGGTTCCGGGAATCCGGCCCTCATGGGCGCCCTCGAACGACCAGAAACGCACTCTTACGCCGCGTCAGGCCTACGACGCCGGGGCGACGCATCTTGTTATCGGCCGCCCGATCACGAAGGCCCAGAATCCCGTCGAGGCCGCGCGGCGCATTGCGGAAGAACTGGCTTGAGCGTAGATGTCAAAATATGCGGCCTCAAGGATCCGTCGGCGGTTTTGGCCGCCGTGCAGGCTGGGGCGCGATTTGTCGGCTTCGTTTTTTGCCCCCGTTCGCGCCACAGGATCGGCGCGGGGGAGGCGGCGGCTCTGATGAAGCTTCTTCCGTCCGCCGTGTCGTCTGTCGGCTTGTTCGTGGATGCGGACGACGCCGAGCTCGAGGCTGCGCTTTCCGTTGCGCCGCTTTCCGTGCTTCAGCTTCACGGGACCGAGACTCCCGGACGCGTCGCCGACGTCAAAAAGGCGACGGGGCTTCCGGTTATCAAGGCCGTCGGCATTTCCTCTCCTTCCGATGTGGACAAGGCCCGCGCCTACGAAGACGTCGCCGATTTCCTGCTTCTGGATGCCCGCAAGCCTTCGGGCGCCATTTCGGGCGGCGGAGGCGTTCCGTTCGACTGGTCGTTGCTTCGGGGCGTTCGCTTTGCCCGGCCATGGCTTTTGGCGGGCGGGCTTAACGTTTCGAACATCGCCGAGGCTGTAGCCCTGACCGGCGCGGCCATTCTGGATGTGTCTTCGGGCGTTGAGGATGAGGGCGGGCATAAGTCCCCG
>JAQUUS010000146.1 GCA_028693775.1 Alphaproteobacteria bacterium
CGAAGCGAATGGCAAATCTGGGCTCTTATCCGGTTTGCCGAGCCGAAGCGAATGGCAAATCTGGGCTCTTATCCGGCTTGCCGAGCCGAAGCGAATGGCAAATCTGGGCTCTTATCCGGCTTGCCGAGCCGAAGCGAATGGCAACCAGCCCGTCTTCGCCCTTCGGGCTACGACGCGGCAGCCTTCGCTCACTTCGTTCGCGAAGGCTGGTGGGGCGGTGAGGGGTTCGAACTATCTTGATTACATGCTTATTAATCGCTATTAAATGAGGTGCTAGAAGTAGCAGTTACCCCCGTAATTACCCCCAGACCCCAAGAGTGGAAATTTGGATGCTCTGCTCCTGCATCAAAAAAGATATACGGGAATCGCAGGCTTGACGAGCCAAAATTTTTTGGCCATTGGCAATGGCGTTTTGTATAAGAACCATCCGCGATGCAATACTTTCTGAAAAACAAAGGTAGTCATTGCAGCAATATGAAAGCCCAGAACGTTAAAGAATCAGAGCCGAAGCTCGAGACAAGCCGGATCGACGATACTGTGTTGGCGCTCATGTATCTTAATCTCTATTCATCCGGTGCGGTTTGGAAAAGCTTTGATTGGGCCGCGACAGACCGGCTTTTTGAAAAAGGCTTTATCTCCGATCCTGTCGGCAAAGCAAATCCGAAATCGATGCCGAGGTTGGAACGCCTCCACAATGGGAGACGATAGCAACCGTTTGCTCGGTAGCGGGTGTGGATGCGGAAGATATTGCGAATCAGATTATGCTCGCAATGAGTTTCCGTCCGAAGATGCAGGCTGCTTTGGACGCCGCATTGACGTCATTGAAAGCCTGTAGAGCGTGTAAACGTCTTGATCCAAAAACCAAGGTGGGGATCGAAAACGCTATTGAGATCATTAAAGAGGTAACCGACGAGTTTGGCAACAGGGGAACGAGATGAACGACGAACGCAGAAAGAATATTCTTCTTATCGGTGGATCGGTTTTTGTCGGGAAGACAATAGCTGAATATCTTCTTCAAAAGGGAAACAAAGTTACGCTTTTGAATAGGGGAACCCACCCAATTCCTGGAACCCGGCAACTTACTGCGGATCGAAATCTGCCGGAGGAAGTGCAGCGGGCCGCATCCGGTGCAGACGTGCATTATGACGCGATCATAGACACCTCGGCGTTTAACGGCGAACAAACGCGGATTGCTTGGGAAGAATTTTCTTCAAAAACAGATCATTGGCTCCATCTTAGCAGCGCTTCAGTCTATAGCGACGCAAACGACAATATCCCAAACGAAAATGCCGCTATAGGCGGGGCTGAGGTCTGGGGAAGCTATGGGCGGGACAAAAGCGCTTGCGACCTCTTTTTGACAGCGCAATCAGGCGGGCCTGCGATCACCATTTTCCGTCCGCCCTATATCTATGGGCCGGGGAACAATCATGATCGTGAGACATTTATTTGGAGCAGGGCCTTACGTGGCCGCTCCGTGCTTGTCCCCAGCGATGGGAAAACGCAGATCCAATTTGTCCATGCAAAAGACCTAGCCGCCGCTTTTGTCCGAGCCCTTGGAAGAGATTTCAAACAGAGAGTGGCCGTCTACAATATCGGCACGAGCGAACGGTTTTCGCTTCGAGAATGGGTTTCAGGCTTATGTGCTGTTGCCAAGGTCAAGGACAACGGCATTTGCGTTGGGCAGAACGCCTCAAAATACAGCCCACGCCAATATTTTCCATTTCGAGATTTTCCATGCGTCGTTGACGTGACCCGGATTGGGACTGAACTCGGATGGAAGCCGATATTTGGCTTTACATCCGGTTTTGAAAACACGTTGGCGGCTTGCGATGCCGAGTTTTTGAAAAACAAGCCCATCGAGACAGCCATCGAGGATGAAATACTGAAACTGATCTCGTAGCAGGGAGTATTTTGAAAGGAGCTAAGATGTTTGAACCCGTAGACGATTTGAATACGGGACAGGAAGAACGCGCGTTTAATCTTCTCCTGTCCGCCAGTTCCGGCAGCAGCCTTTTGAGGTCTAAGTTAAAAGAGCAGCTGAATGCACGCGGCGAAAAGCAAGCGATCTTGGCGCAAAGCGCGAGAGATGCGAGGAAACGTTCCGGCGACGATTACCTTATCGTTCGTGCGAGCATCGAATTCTCGAATTACTGCCGCCAGATATGTTCGTACTGCGGAATGGCGGCGACAAACGCGACACTCAAGCGCTATCGACTGAATGCAAATCAGATGTGCAAGATCGTCAAAGAGGTGTCATCGCTTGGCGTATGCGGAACATTTGTTGAAAAACGGCATCAAGGTGCGCTCATTCTCTGATGAGACCATAGGCGATTGCGCACGTATTACTATTCCGCCGAAAGCAATCGTCGAGCGCATTGAGAAGTTGACGGAAAGTTTCTGTTCAAGCGCCGAGCTAAATCCGCAGAAATCTCAAATTGCCCACAGGAGAATAAACGTAATTGGCTACGGTTCCCATTCATGCTGAGGGCCATCCATCCGGAGAAATAAAGCATAGACGGTTGTCGCACGCGGTGGAAAGGCAATCGTTTAGCCAACTTTGTAGTTGGCGCGAAAACGATCTCTCCAATAATGATAAGCGATTAAGGAAGAAAGACTACAGGCCGGAAGCGGTCAAACGGGTCTGGATACCAAAGCCGAATGGCAAAATGCGTCCCCTTGGGATACCGACGATTACAGATCGAGTCGTGCAAACGGCGGTCATGATCGTGCTGGAGCCCATCTTTGAAGCGGATCTGCAACCGGAGCAATACGCATACCGGGCGCAGAAGGGGGCGCACGATGCGGTGAAAGCGGTTCTATGCCTCTTGCGAACCGGACATCAGGAAGTTATCGACGCTGACTTGTCCGGATACTTCGACGGAATCCCTCATGCAGAATTGATGAAATGCGTGGCGCGCCGCGTGAGCGACAAATGCGTCTTGCACCTTATCAAGATGTGGCTTGAGGGGCCTGTTGAGGAGGATGATGAACACGGCAACCGGAAGCGGACAACGTCCAACCGGGACACCGGGCGCGGCACGCCCCAAGGAGCTCCCATCTCGCCGCTGCTATCGAATCTCTATATGCGGCGGTTCATACTGGGATGGAAGAAACTAGGATATGCCCGCCGCTGGTCGGCACACATCGTAAATTACGCCGACGACTACGTTATCTGCTGCAAAGGCCAAGCCGATAAGGCCATGGACGCGATGCGGGAGATGATGGGGCTGCTGAAGTTGACGATCAACGAAGAGAAGACCCGCGTGTGCCGATTGCCGCAAGAACGGTTCGATTTTCTGGGATACACTTTCGGGCGCTGCTACAGCCCGAAGAACGGATACGCCTATACGAGTGTCCGGCCTTCGCGGAAAAGCATCAGACGGATGGTGGAAAGCATTACCCGGGAAACGCGCCGCAGCCTAACGCCGATGGAAACTGACGTGATGGTGGAAAGGCTTAACCGGAAATTGAATGGCTGGGCAAACTACTTTTGCCTGGGACCAATCAACCCGGCCTATAGGGCCCTAAACGCCCACGCGGTCCGACGGCTCCGCCGGTGGTTGTGTAAGAAACATAAGGTTCAAGGCAACGGAGAGACACGATATCCGGACCTGTACCTCCACGAGAAAGTGGGGCTGGTCTATTTGCCGGCACGAACCGCCAACCTTCTGTGGGCGAAACGATGACGTCTTGTCCGAGAGCCGGATGCCTTAATAGGGCCTGTCCGGTTCGATGAGCGGGATCTGGAAACAGGGTGATGCCGGACGGCCCAAGCCACTGCGCCAGATCTCGACTCTACCCAGGCGGGGTGGTTGTCAATGGATTTTCGGAGATCGTCTCAGAACCAAAAGATTATATTTTACGCTGTAAAATAGGACTTATTAGACGTTTTTAGATTTCCTTAGATCGTCCAAATGGTGGGCGGTGAGGGGTTCGAACCCCCGGCCTCCTCGGTGTAAACGAGATGCTCTACCGCTGAGCTAACCGCCCAATTCTTCTTCTGCGCTTTCGCTTAGCAGAAAGTTCGCAAAATGACGAATAATTTCTTGGAGTTGTCGGGACAATTCGCCGTTTGGCGCGGTTTTTTAACGATATTTGGCCTCCAAAATACAACAAACCCCGCCTTTTGAGGGGCGGGGTTTGGGGAGAAAAGTTCTTATTCGCTAACGTTCATGGTGGGAACGTTGGCGGGAACGATCAGCTTGGCCTCCGTTGCGGCCACAACCTGATCGACCGTGACGCCCGGTGCGGTTTCTTTCAAAACCAGCCCTTCGTCGGTCGGTTCGATCACAGCCAGTTCCGTGACAATCAGATCGACGCGCCGCGTCGAGGTGATCGGCAGGTTGCATTTCTTGACGATCTTCGAAACGCCCTTGGCCGAGTGGATCATCGAGACGATCACGCGCTTGGCTCCCGTTGCGAGATCCATGCCGCCGCCCATGCCGGGAACCATCTTTCCGGGGACCATCCAGTTGGCGAGCGTTCCCGTTTCGTCGACCTGCAACGCTCCGAGGACTGTGATGTCGAGGTGGCCGCCGCGGATCAGGCTGAACGATGTGCAGCTGTCGAGCGTGCATGCGCCGGGCAGGGCACCCACAAAGATGCCGCCCGCGTCGATCAGGTAATCGTCTTCCAGTCCCTTGCCGGGGACTTTGGACATGCCGATCACGCCGTTTTCGGATTGAAAGTAGACTTCGATCCCGGCGGGGAGGTAATTCGCAACCAGCGTCGGCATTCCGATGCCGAGGTTGACAAGGTCGCCGTCTTTCAGCTCTTGCGCGACGCGCTTGGCGATGAGAACTTTATCTTCCATTGGAACTCCTCCGTTCAATAATGTAATCGACCAAGACGTGCGGCGTAATGACGTCGTCGGGCGGGATGACGCCGATCGGAACGATTTCGTTCGGCTCGGCGATGACCGTCGCACCGGCAAAGGCCATGATCGGGTTGAAATTGCG
>JAQUUS010000002.1 GCA_028693775.1 Alphaproteobacteria bacterium
ATCTCAGCGACTTGATGTCATCCCGGAGACGTTGCCCAGCCATTATCTATTCTCCTGATACATCCAGTTGCGCAAGATGCCGATAGCTTCCTCGGGATGCTTGTCGACGATTTCGCCGACCTTGCGCAAAGAGGAGGCCTTGACGCGGCCTTCGACGCGGGAGATGTCGATCATGCGTTCAATTTCAGATTCAGCGGCCGCAGCGTCTGCCTCGGCCTGGCTTGCGGCAGCCGCAGCTGGTGAGGGCAACTGCGCGACGCCGCCCGAAGCGCCTCCGAGGCTGGCCATAACCGCCGCTCCGCCGCCGCCAATGTAAGCTGTTTCGGAAGAAACGCCCGGAGAGGTCTCGAGGATCTTCTTGAGGATGGGGCGAACGACGAGCAAAACCACCAAAAGGCCGATGATAGCAAGGATAAGCGTTTCGACGGCGTGAAAGATGTCTGCGCGCGGAATGCCCATGAGCATGTTGGTCGGTCCGTCCGAAAGCTCCTTGGCGATGTCTTCCTGAGCGAACTGCATGTTGGCGACTTCCAGAACGTCGCCGCGGGCCGCGTCGAAGTTGACGGCGGACCTGACCAGATCCTTGATCTTGTTGAGCTCGGCCTCGGTGCGCGGAACGTAAGTGGTGGTCTTTCCGTCTTCTGCGGTTTTATAGGAGCCATCGACGACGACCGCGACCGACAAGCGGCGGATCTGGCCGCTCTCGCGCACCTGATTGCGAATGGTCTTGTTGATCTCGTAGTTGATGGTTTCTTCGGATCTGTTGTTATTGTTATTCGACCCGCCGCCCGCGCCGCCTGCGATCTGCTGGGGCGTGGTAGGAAGATTGTTGGCGACGGTTGCCGCGCCCGCATTGCCGCCTTCGGAATTCGAAGCAGCCTCGCTAACGCTTTGCGTGGAGCGAACGACCTGACTGTCCGGATCGAAAATTTCCGAGCTCGTCGTGATGCGGTCGAAATCGAGGTCTGCGGAAACCTGAGCGCGAACCTTTCCGTAGCCGAGGGTCTGGGTCAAAAGGTCTTCGATCTTGCGGGCCTGCGTCTGTTCGAACTGAATGCGCATATCTTCCTGATCGGAAGCGCCGCCGCCCATGGCGCCGGTCGAGGCATTGCTGGGGCGGGCCAAAAGATTGCCCCTGTCGTCGACGATGGAAACTTGCCCCGGCTGCAACTGGGGAACGGCGGCAGCGATCAAATGCTGAATGGAAGCAATCTGTTCGCGAGTCAAAACGGCGCCGTTGCGTGTTTTGAGAAAGATGCTGGCCGTGGCGGCCTGGGTCGAATGGCTAAAGAGTTCGCGTTGAGGCAAAACAAGATGAACGCGAGAGGTGAGGATAGGATCCATGGAGCCGATGGTCCTCGCGAGTTCGCCCTCCAAAGCGCGCAGATGGTTGATGTTCTGAACGAAGCTCGTGGTGCCGAAGCCTTCTTTCTGATCGAAGATTTCGTAGCCGATGGAGCCGCCCTTTGGGAGGCCGTCGGCAGCCATCATCATGCGGATTTTACCGACCTGATCGGAAGGAACGCGAATGAGCGTGCCGCTGGAGTCGACCTGATAAGGAATTTTGAGAGCATCGAGCTTCTGGGCGATGGCGGCGGAGTCGTGCTGGTCGAGTTCGGTGTAGAGCAGGGCAAGAGGCGAAGTGGAGATGCGCGTGGTGATGAAACCGAGCATACCCAACAAACTAATACCGACCACAGCGATGGCGACGAGGCGCATCGGACCTAGATTGCGCAGAGTCTGTAGAAAAGCATTCACTTTTTTCGTTCTCCTGCTCTACATGTGGTGGATAACCCTAACGAATCACCCACTTTCTTGTATCTTAACCATAACGCGGCAGATATTGCCTACCAAAAATTATTATTCGTTAAAAAACAGACGAAAATCGTGAATTTTCAATTAAGAAAGTCGGCAGAATTTGCCGACGCGAGGGAAGAGTGTACCTTTTCCGCAACACCTAGTATAGGCACCCGATAGTTATGACTAGATAAGGTAAAACGTCAAGAGATTAGCTCTCCGAACGGCCAGAAAGCTGTGGAAAAAAACCGAGCGAAAACCGTGCCATTTGAGCGTTTTTGTCCCCCTAATCCCCCTCCCCTTGCGGGAGGGATAAGGGGAGGGGTTGCTGCCGCCATCCCATACCCCCGTTTTCACAAACAAAAACGCCGTTTCCCGATAGCCGTCCCTGCAAAAACAAAAAAAATCGAGCAATAAAAGACAAAAACGTCTAAAACAGCATTGTCGCCCATAGTTTTAAATCATTTTGAGGAGAAAATAATGAAAGCCCCGGCTTCCCTGGAAGAGCGCCGTGAAAAACACGAAGAAATAATGAAGGCAATGGTCCCGGCTGCGGAAGAGATTTTCGAGCTGAATCGTAAGGTTTTTGGCCCCGATGCGGCGTTTGATTTCTCGAGACAAAAGGACTCCTACGACGACATAATCGAGACGCATAAAGATAACATAACGGTCCGGAAAAAGATTAACGAAGAAACGCTGGCGCAACTGTCCGAAGAAGAAAAGGCAGGCGTCATCCGCGTCAATTCCACAGAAATACCGGTCGTCGCCACAGGCGGCTTGCTCAAGCGCAAAAAGACAATCTGTGTTTTCCGTGTCGCCAACCAGCAGGTCGGAAAGCGGGAAACTCTAACCGTAAGTTTCAAGAAGAAACCGTTTCCGTTCGTTGCATACGAGTACAAATTCGAGGCCGAGGGCAAGGCTGGCAGCACGCGTCCCGAAGAACTCATGGAGACGGTAAAAACGTTTTTCGACCTAAAGCCATAACCCAATAAAGCCTCTGGCCTGACAGGTTATTTGACGCAAACCGATAAACGTGTAAAGTCAGGCAAGTTTTTCACATGTTTTTGAGGAGAAGATGACGGAAACTGCACAACCCGGCGTTCCGGCCGGTGGAAATTTGATGTCCGGCAAGCGCGGCCTGATCATGGGCGTCGCGAACGAGAGGTCATTGGCGTGGGGCGTGGCCAGCGTATGCGCGGGGCAGGGTGCAGAACTTGCATTTACATATCAGGGGGATGCGCTCCTGAAGCGTGTGGCGCCTCTTGCGACAAGCGTTGGAGCAAAGCTGATCCTGCCGTGCGACGTAACGGACGAAGCCAGCATGGACACCCTGTTCGAAACGATCCGCAAAGAGTGGGGCGAGCTGGATTTCTTTGTCCACGCAATCGCCTATTCCGACAAAAACCAGCTCGATGGCCGCTATGTGGACACAACGCGGGACAACTTTCTGCGGACGATGGACATATCGTGCTTTTCATTCACGTCTCTGGCGCGGCGCGCGTTGCCATTGATGTCGAAAGGCGGCAGCATGCTCACACTGAGTTATCTTGGCGCCGAGCGGGTCATGCCGCACTACAACGTGATGGGCGTGGCCAAGGCGGCGCTGGAAGCGAGCGTGCGTTATCTGTCGGTGGATCTTGGCGGAAACAACGTTCGTGTCAACGCCATCTCCGCGGGTCCGATCAAAACGCTGGCGGCGAGCGGCATCGGCGACTTCCGGTATATCCTGAAGTGGAACGAAATCAACGCGCCGCTCAAGCGGAACATAACGACCAACGAAGTCGGCAACTCGGCGCTGTATCTGCTGAGCGATCTCGGAACGGGCGTGACGGGCGAAGTGCTGCATGTCGACGCTGGCTATCACGGGATCGGCATGATCGCGGTCGACGAGACCGAAAAGCTGGCAGAGCTCGTCAACTCCATGAACGCCTCGAGCCTGGGCTCATAATAAAAAACTAAGCGTTTTCCGGCTCTTCGTCGAAATGCCCGGCTTCGCCGGACATGCGAAGAGCAGCGACGGTTGCGAACGGCCCGATCGTCTCGAAAAGAATGACCATCGTAAAGATGACGGACGAAACCTTGACGCCCAGTTCGGGCACGAGGTTCTGGAGCGTGGTCACGAGGCCGATAGCCATGCCCGCCATGGGAACGATCAAAAGCCCCGAGATAAAGCACATCTTGTTTGTATAAAGCAGGAGGCGCTTGACGCTGAAAATGCCGAGAAATTTGGCGGCGCTGCGAACGAGAGCCAGAACGAAAGGCAAAGCGCCTGCAATCGAAAAGACTTCGACGTTCAAATGGGTTCCCGCCATAACGAACAGAATAATGAAGAAGAGGTCCGCGCCTTCGCTAAGTCCCTGAGACGAGAGCATGGCGTGGCTTTTTTCGAAGCCTTTTGTGGCGATACCCAAAGTCAGCATGGAAAAGAGAAGCGATACATTGAGCATGAGAGAAATGCCCATGGTCAAAGCGATGCTGCCTGCAACGATGGTAAAGCGGTAATGCTCCTCGTCATGGGAGAGAATGCGGGCGATATTGGTGACGAGCCAGGCGATGGCGGTCCCGATGGCGGCGGCGACGACGCATCTGTACAAGGGAAGAACCAGAACCTGCGTCCACGAGAACTTGCTTGTGGAAAGAGCGAACGGCAAAACGGCGGTAAAGAAAAGAAACGAAATGATATTGTTGAGCGCGACGAGATTTTTCGTCTGTTCCGTCAAAGGTCCCTTGGCCTTCATTTCTTCCGAGACATGCACAAGAATGGCGGGTGAGGACGAAATGGAGATGGACGCGACCAGCGCGGCGACGATGAGATTGTAGCCTGCGAGCATAACGGTCAGCAAAACGGCCAAAAAGGTGATGCCGGTCTCCGCAAGGGAGGTCAAAAGCATCCGTTTCGAGGAGAGAAGGCGGCGCGGATGAAGGGTATTGCCGAGTTTGTAAAGAATGAGGCCGAGGGCGATATCGACCAGAGGCTCGGCTTCGCTGAGAAGGGTTGTATTAAAAATGTTGAGGCCATGAGGCCCCAAAATGAAACCGACCATCATGAAAGCGGTGATGGTAGGGAGCCAAACGGCCTTGTTGGCGAGGATACCGCCAAGAGTGCCGCAAATGAGCAGAACGCCGAAAGCGATGAGGGAGTTTGCTTCGTAGGCGCTGAACTGTCCGAGAAAATCTTCCATGAATAACTGTAGGTTGGAGAGCCGACTGGCGTTGAAGGAATGAAGTGTTCCAAAAGGAAAGAATGCGAAAAAGAGTATAAAATTGCTCTCCCGAAAAGCAAAGGCAATTAATGTAGGGCCTGTTAAAGGAAAGCCTTCACAAAAACGCCGCAGTTGATAATGATAGGGCGGAAGTCCTTATATTTTTTTTGAACGGGAAAAACATGTCGTCAAACAGCTTCGGTACCCTTTTTCGGTTTACGACATGGGGCGAAAGCCATGGCCCGGCCATCGGAGCGGTGATCGACGGTTGCCCTGCGGGAATTCCGCTATCCGAAGCCGACATCCAGCCGTGGCTTGACCGTCGCAAACCGGGCCAGTCGAGGTTTTCGACGCAGCGTCGCGAAGCGGACAAAGTGGCAATTTTATCCGGCGTGTTCGAAGGCCAGACCACCGGAACGCCGATTTCGCTTCTGATCGAAAATACGGACGTACGGTCGAAAGACTACGCCGACATCAAGGAAAAATTCCGTCCCTCCCACGCCGACTACGCCTATATGGCGAAATACGGCATCCGTGATTACCGTGGCGGCGGGCGTTCGTCCGGGCGCGAAACGGCGTGCCGGGTAGCGGCGGGAGCGATTGCGAGGAAAGTCCTTGGCGATTCGATAGCGATTCGCGGCGCAGCGGTACAAGTTGGCCCCCACAAAATCGACCGTGCGAACTGGGATTGGAGCGAAGTCGCAAAGAACCCGTTATTTTGCCCGGACCCGGTCATGGCGCCCATATGGGAGAAGCACATCGACGAGATGCGCGAAGACGGCAACTCTGCCGGAGCGATCGGCGAAGTGGTTGTCAGCGGCGTGCCCGCCGGATGGGGCGAGCCGGTATACGACAAACTGGACAGCGACATTGCGCGAGCCCTCATGAGCATCAACGCCGTGAAAGGCGTTGAGATTGGCGCTGGATTTGGCGCCGTCGAACTGAGCGGCGAAGAGAACGCCGATCAAATGCGCGCGGGTTCCGAAGGAAAGCCGATTTTCCTCTCGAACAACGCGGGCGGAATTCTGGGCGGCATCTCGACCGGGCAAGACATCGTGGCGCGTTTTGCGTCCAAGCCGACTCCCTCGATCCTGAAGCCGCTGCAAACGATAACCGCAACGGGCGAGAACGCCGATATCGTCACGAAAGGCCGTCACGACCCCTGCGTAGGCATCCGGACCGTTCCGGTAGCCGAAGCCATGATCGCCTGCGTCCTCGCCGATCATTACTTGCGCCGGAAATCCCAGCTCCGTTAACCAAAGAGATGTTTTGACGAACGCCCGGCAGAGCAATAAAGTTCCTCTCGCGCTGGTTGCTTATTTTTTTAATTATTTCAAACGTCGGTCATATGCGCGAAAACGATTGCCATATCCAGATCCATACGGTGACAGACCGCATGAACTTCCTGTTTCCGCTTGCCTTGCACATGGCGGCACTGGCCGGAGCGGCTATTTTGTTTGGTCCGGCGCTGACGGCTGTGGCGCTGAGCTATTCCTCATACAAATACTACGGCGTTCCCGAGCGGAAAGCGAAAGAGTGGGGCGAGAGTTTCCCCGCGACGGAGAAAGAAGCTCTCCCGCAGGAGATGAAAAATCTTCCCGAAACGATCGAAGTTTTTTCCGGCAAGCTGAACATGCGCGAAGCGCCCGCGTTGCACTGTCTCCAACAGACGGCGGAAGGAGCCGGGACTGACGACGAATGCCGGCGCGACATATACCGCAGCCTGTTCGGCGCCGCGCCGCATGCGAGCGTGCTGGGAAAAAGCATCATCGTCAACCGGATGAACGAAAGCGGCCTGACGGCGGGCGAATACGACGCGCTCATCGGGCATGAACTTGGGCACATTGCAGCGGGGCACCGTCAAAAGGGAATGGCGCTGAAGGCGCTGCGGCAGACGTTCGAGGGAACGGCGGTTCTATACGCCGTCGCCGGAGGCAGCGAAACCGTGTTTGCCGAAAAAGCGGCGCTGCTGGCCGGAGCCGTAGCTGCGGGGATTTGCCTGAAGGCGGCGGGCAGCAAATTCCGTCGCGCGTGCGAAAACCACGCCGACCGCCTGAGCGGCGAACTGACGCAGGACCCCATGGCGCTGTCGTCGGTTCTGGAGAAAGTGAACGCGCCGGACTCAGCGGAGAAAAAGCCCCGTTCGATTTTCGCCGGGATCAAGGACACAAAAATCGGAGCGGCGTACCGAAAGGCGAAGGATTGCGTTAACGAAAATTATCCGACCGACGAGGAAAGAATCGTTCGCCTGAAAAAGATGGCGGTCGAATTTGGGAAGAAAAGAAGTCCGCTTCCGGCATAAAGCCAACCCGTCCGGACCGTTCTATGGTTAACGATTCGGGTGTGAAAGTTTACAAATGCGGCAACTTTAAGATATAATGACCCCTCATGGAGGATCAGATGCCATGGGGAATGGGCAATACAAGAGAAAACCCCGTATGGAAGAATGGGTAGAGGCGGCCGAAGTCTTGGCGGATCGCCTGACGGAGTGTGTCCACACCTATAAGCACAACACCTATATCTTCATGGCCGAAGCCGAACGGCAGCACAAAACCGATCTGGTCATCAAAATCCTGCAAAAGCTTCATGCGGCGCTCGACGAATCGGACAATCCGACGGCATCCGGAAACCGTGTGGTCGAGAAGCGCCTTGTCGATTCCTTCGTCTCCTTGTTCACGGAGGCGCTGAAGGTCCTGCCGTGGATATCGGTAGACATGCAAAAGCTGCTGAAATCTCCGTGGATGAAAGGATTTCCCGGCAAAGTGTCCGAATCCCTGTTCTGGGGGAACGGAGAGGAACGCAAAGGGATCGGCAGCGGACTGCCCGAGCACGGAAGGCTGCCTGAATGGCTGACGGACATCATGGACCGGGAAGAGGTGGGCGAAGTCCGTCCCGCGCGCAGCGAAACGGGCGAGCCGAGCCGCAAGGACAAGGAAGCGGCGGATCGCTGGCACGAGCAGAACGCAGGCTTTTTGCGTACGGCTGGCCGGGTCGAATAGAGCCGCGCCGCTTGTTTTTCTGCGGCAAAATCCAATTGCAATTCGCAAAAAAATGTCAAAGAATTCCCTGAGTAAAGCAAGGGGCGATCGAGCATTGTTTGAACTGTTTTTTTAGGGTGTATAAGATGATGACGCGACTGTGCCGTGTCTTGGCCGCAGCTTTCGAAAAAGCGGCCCAGAGTCTTTCCGAAAGAGTCCCGCCCGCCGAAGTGCACTATTACTTCGTGAGGCACGGCGAAAGCGAAGCGAACGTCGAAAAAGAAGTCTCGAAAAGCAAGGCGGACAACGCCATTCGGCTGACCCCTCAGGGGCGCGCGCAAGCGGACGAAGCCGGGAAGTTCCTTGCGGACTATCTCAAGAAGCAAAAGGAAAGCGTCGGCGCCGGGGCGTTCGGAAAAATCCGGGTTTACCACAGCTCGTTCTACCGCGCGCGCGAAACGGCGCGGTACGTCATCTACCGTCTCGGCGAGAATTTTTCGCATTTCCCCGGTGGCGACGATCTGAGCTACCGCGAGAACATTTTTCTGTTCGAGCAGAAAGCGGGGCTCTACGACGGCTTTTCGCCGAAAGACTACCTCTTGGTAGACCCTGTTCATGCGAAGGACTATGTGAAGTTTCAGGACAACTACGGCCTTGTGTACGCGCAGCCGCCGCTGGGCGAGAGCCAGATCGACACAATCGTGCGGACGCAGCATTTTTTTCACAAGACGTTCCGGGACGCGCGGCGGAAAAACGTCCGGCATGTCGTAGTGATCAGCCACGGGGTAACGATCCGGTCGATGGTGAACGAACTGATGGAATATCCGGCCGAATGGCTTGTGAGCGAGAAAGCGCCGCAAAACTGCTGGATCAGATACATCCACGGGAACGACAGGACCGGATACGCCGACGAAGGATATATTTTCGGAAAAGACGCGCCGAAAGGGGAGCCGAAGGCGACGCAAAAAGCGAGGGCCGGAGGGGAGAACGTCTATATGCTCAAGCCTGAAAAACCGGGCAAAGACGTCCTGAACGGGGACATCAAGCTGATCGATCCGTATTCGAAGCCTGGGCCCTGAACCGGCTATGGTTAAGAAAATAAGGTTTGTAGTTTGAGCGCGGATTTTTTATGCTACGCGCGCTTTTTTTCGATAGAAGCTGATAATTATTAATGCGAGGCCGAAGCCATGGCTCAAACATACGCACAAAAAGCGCCCTTCAACGACTGGTGGTATTGGTCTGAATGCCTTGTAAAAAGGCTGCGGACGATGGGCGAACTGTACTCCGAGAACGGCGAGATCGAACGCGGGGAGCAAGCCAAGGACTGGGCGAAGCGCCTGAAAGACAACTGCATGACTCCCATCATGGCGGCGCGCAAGGGAATGAAAACCGACGAGCAGAAAGCGGAAGTGAAAAAGCTCGAGGAAAGCGCGATCTTTTCTGCGGCTGAAATGTTCCGCGAGCTTCTGGTGAATTTGCCGTTCATGTCGGCGGCTGTGCAGGAGTTTCTGGGCGTCGATTATAACGACTGCAAATGGGAAGATCCCTCCGAGCGGAAAGAAGAGATTGACGAAGACACGGGCCTTGCCGTCCGCAAAAAGAAAAAGAAAGGCTCCGGCGACCAGCGTGTGACGGAATTGTTCTGGGGCCCGAAGGCGCGTCAGGACGAAGGCATCCGCAGCGGAAAGATCGAAGACGGGGGCCTTCCCGGCATTTTGTACAACATGCTGATGGCCGAAAAAACGTCGTCGAGCCGTGCGCCGACCGAATACGGCCAAACGATGCTTGCGTCTGCGGTTCAGTCGAATCTTGCGACATCGATGAACCAGATGGAAAAACTGGGCGTGCAAGTGAATTTCAAGCCCGGAAGCTCGATGTAACGATGCAGGAAGAAATCACAGAGCGCGAAGAAGACGAAAACGCAATTCCCATTCACCCCGAAGCCGATTTCGAAGCCATGAGGAAAGCAGGCCGTCTGGCCGCCGACCTCCTCGACTACATCACGCCCTATGTCGTGCCCGGCGCGCGTACGGGAGATTTGGACGACATGCTCGACAAGTTCACGCGGGATCGCGGCGCGGTCTCGGCCTGTCTGGGCTATCGCGGCTATCCGCGTGCGACATGCCTGTCGATCAACCACGTCGTCTGCCACGGCATCCCCGGAGACAAAACGCTCGAAGAAGGCGACATCGTCAACATCGACGTGACCCCCAAGCTTGACGGATGGCACGGGGATTCGAGCCGGATGTATTGCGTCGGCGAGCGGGTCAGCCTGCGGGCGCGCCGTCTCGTGGATATCACTTATGAATGCCTGATGCTCGGCATCGCGATGGTCAAGCCGGGCGCGACGCTGGGCGACGTCGGCCATGCGATCCAGAAGCACGCGGAAGACGCGGGTTTTTCGGTCGTGCGCGACTTCTGCGGACACGGAACGGGCAAAACGTTCCATTGCCAGCCGTCCGTTTTGCATTTTGGAATGCCGGGCACGGGCGTTGTCCTGCAAAAAGGAATGATCTTTACCATCGAGCCGATGATCAACGCCGGGAAATACGGCGTGAAGGTTCTGTCCGACGGATGGACGGCGGTGACGAAAGACAAATCGCTGTCGGCGCAGTTCGAGCACACGATCGGCGTAACGGACGACGGCTGCGAAATATTCACCCTGTCGCCGAAAGGGCTGCACAGGCCTCCCTACGCCGTGTAAGATAAAAGCCGCTAAAACGACGAAAGATTTCAAATGCCGAACGGTGATCCCAAAGGAATGCGCATAGCGGTTGCCATGTCCGGCGGCGTTGACAGCAGCGTGGCGGCTTTGCTTCTGAAAGAACAGGGCTACGACATTGTCGGGGTGACGTTGCTGCTCACTCCGGGCTGCGGCAAAGAGCCTGCCTATGCGGCGGATGCGCGCCGTGTCGCCGAAGCGCTGGGAATTTCTCATCGTATCGTGGATGCGCAAGCCGAGTTCTCCCGCGAGATTGTCGAAAGCTTCGCCGACACCTACCTGTGCGGCCAAACGCCTCTGCCGTGCGCGCTGTGCAACAAAAAAATCAAATTCGGAAGGCTGATGAGCGAGGCGCGCGCCCTTGGCGCGGAAGCGCTGGCGACGGGCCACTACGCGCGCCGCCCGATTGGTGCAAAAGGCCCCGAGCTTCACGCCGCCGCCGAAGAACGGCGCGACCAAAGCTATTTCCTGTTTGGCCTGACGCAAGAGCAACTGACCTTCGCCCGTTTCCCCCTGAGCGAGATGAGCGGCAAGGCCGAAACACGCAAACTCGCGGAGCAAGCGGGCCTGCCCGTGGCGCAGAAGCCCGACAGCCAGGACATCTGCTTTGTGCCGAACGGCGACTACGCCGCAACGGTGGAACGCCTGAGACCCGGAAAGATTTTGCCTGGTGAGATCGTGGACGAAAAAGGAACCGTGCTCGGCCGCCATCGCGGCATCGTCCATTTCACGGTCGGCCAGCGGCGCGGCATCAACCTGTCGGCTCGTGCGGGCGAAAACAACGAGCCGTTGTTCGTCCTGAGGCTGGATGCGGAGCATAACCGTGTCGTCGTCGGCCCGCGCGAAGCTCTGGCGCAGCGCACGGTTCGCCTGAGAGACATGAACTGGCTTGGCGATCCCGTGCCTGCCGAAGGAATTCAAATCAAGGCGAAGCTGCGTTCGGCGCAAGCGCCCGTCCTCGCGACGTTTCGTATGGAAGAGGGGGCCGGAATTCTCGCCTTGGCCGAGCCTGTCTACGGCGTTGCCCCCGGGCAAGCCGGAGTGATCTACGACGGCACGCGAGTGCTCGGCGGCGGCTGGATCGAACAAGCCTAAATTCCGGGACCGTCTTTTCCGTTCAATTGCGAGCGAAGCCAGCGCATGACGGCGTCTTCGCGCGAAGCCTCGCGATCCGGCGCGTTCTCCAGAAAATGCCGGACGCACAGGCTGTTATTGGCTGCGAATTCCTTTGGAATGGCGATCATCGGCCCGACGTTCTCGGCGCCGAAGATATCCGAAAGAAACTCCTGCCACGTTTCGACTTCGTATTTGTCGAAGCCGACAATAAAAGCCTTTTCGTCGCGATACATGATGCCGCGAAGCTCGCGGTCTTCGTTGTCAGTGTTTTCCTGAAGATGCTTTTTCAGCTCTCCCCATTCGTCCGATCCGCAATTCCTGAGGCAAAAGCCGAAAGCGCAAGTGTCCTCGATTTTTGTGGGCGCATCGCGAAATCTCTGAGCGTTCAGGAAGAGAACGCATTTTTTGTTATTTTCGAGAGCCGACGGCGGAATCTCGCTCAGCGGCCCGATGTTCTGCGGCCCGAACGAGACCGCAAGCCTGTCGCGAAAGCGTTCGATCTCGTCCTTGTCCGAAGCCACGAAGCAAGCGCCGTCAAAGCGGGTAAAAATGCCGCGAACGGCAGGGCGCGCGCCGCGTGCGAAATACTCGAGATCGGCCTTGATGGTCATGAACTCTTCGTATTCGCAGTCCGGAACGCAAAAGCCGAAGGTTTGAGGTGCGCTGCAAGAAGAAGGCGAATGTCCCATTAAAAGAAGCCTAGCAATACCATTGTTCCTGAAACCACTCGATTGCCTCCAGAAGAGCCTCGCGAGCGGGCCTGTGCACATAGCCGAGATCGTTTTCGGCCTTTGCCGAAGAGAACCACATTTTCTTTTCCGACATGCGCAAGGCATCGACAGTAATGAGCGGCTTCCACCCTGTGAGCCGTGCGATGAACTCCATGGCGTAAGCGATTGGATAAAGAGGCGTGCGCGGAAGCTTGATCTTCGGAGGCGCATGTCCGCCGATTTCTGCGATAGCG
Source organism: Alphaproteobacteria bacterium (assembly GCA_028693775.1). Classification (GTDB taxonomy): domain Bacteria; phylum Pseudomonadota; class Alphaproteobacteria; order UBA9219; family UBA9219; genus CAIXLI01. Next base: position 12,781 of record JAQUUS010000002.1, read on the forward strand.
GTAAGGATCTCGCTCAAGGACATATTGTCGCCGCCGAGAATGTAGCGTTCGCCGATTTTCCCTCTTTCGAGAGCGAGAAGATGGCCTTCCGCAACGTCGTCGACATGAACGACATTAAGCCCCGTATCGACATAAGCGGGCATCAAGCCCTGCATGGCGTTGACAATGATCTGGCCGGTAGGCGTAGGCTTGATGTCGCGAGGCCCGATAGGCGTCGAAGGATTGACGATAACGGCAGGAAGCCCATAGTGATCGATGAGGCGCTTGACCTCTTCCTCTGCGCGGAACTTCGACTGCTTGTAAACGCCGACCATGTCGTTATAGGAAACGGGCGTATCTTCGGAGGAAGAAGAGCCGTCTCCGCGAAGGCCCAGAGTGGCGACGGAACTCGTATAAACGATGCGTTCGATATTTGCATCGAGCGCGGCCTGCATGAGCGCGGAGGTGCCCTCGATGTTGGTGCGGTTCATGTCGGCCGGATCCGGCACCCAGATTCTGTAATCTGCGGCGGTATGAATGAGATAACGGCAATCCTTGAGGGCATGCCGATAGGATTCTGGATCCGTGAGATTGCCCTCGACGAGATCGATAGCGAGATCCTCGACATTGCTGCGATTGCTGTCGGGGCGAACGAGGGCGCGCAAATTGAACCCCCGGTCGAGGATTCTGCGTGCGATGGAGGCTCCGATAAAACCGGTGGATCCGGTAAGGAAGATGGTGTCAGACATGAGTGTTTGCCGTTTAAAAAATCAACGCACTATAGTTGCAAAAGCGCCTTAAGGTAGCGTTAAGCGAGAGCGGACGCAAATTAACCATAAAGAGAGGAATTTCATGGGGATAGCCAGAAAAGGCGGTTCCAAAAATCCACGAGAGGTGCTTAACTTGCCCCAAGAGATGGGGACAACATGGGCTTTTTCGATCATTACAAAAAAGGCATGAAAGAGATCGATCCGATCTTTCAGGCCATGGAAACAAAAAACGACAATTACGTCAAACTGACCTACGCCGAAGACAAACGACTGAAAAACGAGTCTGCCCTGAAAAGGCAAGTCATCCTCATGTGGGGGTTGGGCTACGGCCTCAACGAAGCTCTCTTTTTCGGGGTAACGGTCGGCGTGATGGATCTGCCCATACGCACCGTGGCGATAGGGATGGGGATGCTTGGGCTTATCGGTGCCTTTAAGACCTCGGTTGTGATGAGCCATGTAAAGAAAACCGCAAAATATTATCAGCTTCGTGGCGAAAGGCCGATCGAACCTGTGCCCTATATTTTTTACAACAGGGTTTCCGAAGCGCGCATAGCCGAGCGCAGAAAAGAACCGCCAAAGAGGAAATTCGAGCAGCCAATACCGTTTATTTAACCTGAACGAAGGGGATAAAAAAATGACAAACGGCGCGAAAAAGGAATTCGAATACAAAGAAGCCCCCTTGCCGACAGGCAGAGTATCGCAGTGGCTCTCGAACTGGAAGATCTGCTCCAAACTGCTCGAAACGCCCAAAAGCCGGTATGTGGCGCTGACAGCCGGTGAGATCGAAGCTTTGGGGCGTCAGAAAGCGCGCGCAACGAAGGAAGCCCTTGCGTTAGGCGCGGAGACCGGGGCTCTGGGTTTGCTCTATCTGGTCTTCCACAATTTTTCCGATATATCTCCGAATCTGGCGGCAGGATTGGGCGCCGTGTTCATTGCAGAGAACGTCCGCTACCACTACTTTGCGGCAAAGGATCAAAACCGAGCGGCGCGATATCTTCTGGAGCGCGGCGAGCGTCCCGTCGGAAACGTAACGAAAATTCTGGATTATCCGGTCTCCCCAGAACGGATCTCAGCCCGCGACCGTCAAAGCGTGTCCGTGGGCAAAGCGGAAGCCTTGGTTCCGGCATCCTGAGCGTAAGCGCATTTTCCTCCCTGATTTAGCTTTTAGGAAGTTTTCCAGCGGGTTAACTCCTTGTTAAAGGCTTCTACACTTCTTTTTAAGGATAAAGCGTTAGCAAGAAGGGGAAAGGAACACGATATGCCCGCGCCCAAAGCCACAACTCTTCTTGATCGCACATTTGACGAAGGCCTCGCCCTGACGCAGGAGGTACGCAATTATATTGCCTACCACGAGCAGGCGGACCGGCGTGAATTCGATCTGTCGCGATGCCTCGTTGTGGGCTACCAGCATACGCGCATCTCTGCGCGGCTTATTCAAGTCATGACATGGCTTTTGGCCATGAAGGCGTTGCTTTCCGGGGAAATTTCTCCCGAACAATTCACAGCGCCGCAATATTCGCTGACAGACAGCGAAGAATGTTCGAGCGACAAGGGCGAAGACGATCCCGATATGCCCGTAGCGTTGCGCGATCTTCTGTTGCGGAGCCACGCGCTTTATTCGCGCATATTGCGCCTCGACGCGATGGTGCGCGAGAAACTGGCAGCCGGGGAAGTGCCGAACTTTGCCATGCTGTCCGGCCCGGCGATCATCCCTCTGGAATAAAAAGTCAATTCAAGCGGCTGCTTGCGTCAGAGCATGAACTGCTCGCGCACGATACGCTCGCCCAAATGTTCGTCTGGATCGAAGAGGAGCGAGAAGCTCTGTGTTTTGTCGAGCCAGATTTTCCCTTTTGCGGCGTCATGAATGACGGAAACCCCGGCCTCGATTTTTGCGGGGCGCTTTGAGGTTTCGAGAACCTCGATTTCAACCGCCGAGTCTTGCGGCAAAACGGCATAAGACCAGCGGCGCGGACGAAACCCGCAAATACCTGTCATAATGAGCGTGTTTGCATTGAGCGGCATGATGGGGCCGCCGCACGAGTGATTGTAAGCGGTGCTTCCCGCCGGGGTAGAAACGAGAATGCCGTCGCCGCTGAATTTGGAGAGCCGCTCGGTGCCGTCGACAAGAACCCGCAAGCGAACGGCCTGAGGCGTTTCGCGCAAGAAAGTGACTTCGTTGATGGCGAGAGCCGAGTGCGTGGTGCCGTCCGTGGTCACAGCTTCGAGGCGGAGCGGATTGAGGCTGATGCGCTGAGCGTGTTCGATTCGAGCGACAAGATCGCCGGTTTCGTCGAAAGAATTGCAAAGAAAGCCCATGGATTCGGTTCTGCGGATTGCAAAAACGGGCTTGTTGAGATCGAGCGCGGCATAGAGAGTGGTCAACACCTGACCGTCGCCGCCGAGCGCGACAAAGCAGTCGGCTTCGTGAGCGTTGGCCTGTCCATATTTCTGTGTGAGCTCGACAAAAGCTTTTTGCGCGAGGGGCGAATGGCTTGCGGTGAAGAAGATTTTCATGTGTGCATAGCTTGGCGACAAACGGTCGCAGTTGATTTTAAGCGTCTATTAACGACTCACAGGTAATCCTAACCATCTTGAACTTGTTATTCAAATACCTCTAATTGCGACTGTTGGCTATGCAAATCGATATGCGGATCATGGAGCTGTTGGCTTCCAAGCTTTGTCACGACCTCGTCAGTCCGGTGAGTGCGATCAACAACGGCGTGGAGTTGATTGAGGACATCGGCGGCTCCGTAGTCGAGGAGGCGATGAAGCTGATCGGAGACAGCGGTGCCAAGGCGGCGCGGCGTCTGAAGATGTACCGCTTGGCCTATGGGCGCGCGGGCAGCGAAGAGAATCTGGGCTTGAAAGACGTCCGGCAGGTAGCCTCGCAATATCTAAGCGACACAAAAATAACGATAGTCTGGCCCGATGATCTGCCCGATCCTGCGTTGGGCTCCAATCGCGGGTTCCTGAAAGTCATCCTGAATCTCATCATCCTGGCCGAAGAAGTGCTGGCCTATGGCGGCGTCATAACGCTGAGCAATATCCGTCCGTCCGACGAAAACAAAGGCGGCTGCCGCGTCGAAGCGGTAGGGCGCAACGCGTCGTTAAACAAAGCCATGCAAGGCGCAGTGGAAGCCACTGTTTCGATAGAAGAATTATCTGCGCGAACCATTCAGGCCTATGTGACCGGAAGGTTTGCTGAGCATTTCAGATACAAGCTGTCGTTTGACCAGTCGATTCCGGATCGTCTGGACCTGTCGCTTTCGTTGGGCTACGTCGCGGTCGAAGTCGATCTCGAAGCCAAGACCGAGCAGGAAATCGTTTCCGAATCCGTCTCCGAAATATCCCTCTGAAATCCCTTCGTCGGTTGACGCCGTGCGTGCTCCGGTATGCCGAGGAAGTCGCGCGGCGATAGTCGTGTATCGCATTGTTTCGCTTCCCCGTTGTCTGTTTTACAAAGGTCACATTCGACAATTTCTTTGCGGTCAAACGTAAAGAATTCTTAAGGGTTCATCGCAATTATGGTTAACTAGATTCTCGCTCCGATTCCGACGACAACTTCGCTACCTGAGGTGCCACCCAATGGACGATCTTCTTAAGGATTTTCTCACAGAGACTTCCGAAAGCATCGCAACGCTGGATCTCGAGCTGGTGAAGCTTGAGCAGAATCCGAACGACCCGGATCTGATCGGCAGCATCTTTCGTCTGGTCCACACAATCAAAGGCACCTGCGGTTTTCTTGGCCTGCCGCGCCTTGAGCACTTGGCGCATGCGGGAGAGAACGTGCTCGGGAAGTTTCGGGACCGCGAGCTTGAGGTAATGCCGGACTCAGTCGATCTGATTCTTGCGTCGATTGACCGGATCAAAGAACACTTGGCGTACATCGAGCAAAACGAAAAAGAATCCCCGAACGGCAACGACGAAGACCTCATCAAGGCGCTAAACGCGATGGCGGAAGGAAAACCCGTTGCGGCGGCGAAAGCGCCGGAGCCTGAAGCGCCGCAAAAAGCGGATGAACCTGCGGCGACACCCGATACTTCTGCGGATGCGTCAGCGGAGCCGGACGAATTTGGTTTTGTCCCGGTTCGGGCGGGAGACATAGCGACACTGGAGGAGAACATGGGCAACACCTCGAAAGAAACACCTTCTGCAGCGGAAGCGCCTGTGGCCGAAGCCGCAGCAGCCAAGCCCGGCGGAGCGGTTCCGGCGAAAGCGGGGCCGGAAGATACGGGAAACAAGCTGGCGGCCGGAGCGTCTGTTGCAGACCAGTCGATTCGCGTGAACGTGGATCAGCTCGAAACGCTGATGACGACGGTGAGCGAATTGGTTCTGACGCGGAATCAGTTGCTGCAAATCTTGCGCGGGCAAAAAGACAGCGCCTTCACCTCGCCCTTGCAGCGTCTCAATCAGGTGACGTCGGAGTTGCAGGAAGGCGTGATGAAAACGCGCATGCAGCCGATCGGCAACGCATGGGCGAAGCTGCCGCGCATCGTGCGCGATCTGTCGCACGAACTGAACAAGAAAATCGAGCTGCAAATGCTCGGTGCGGAAACCGAGCTCGACCGTCAGGTGCTGGAACTCATCAAGGATCCGCTGACGCACATGGTGCGGAACTCGGCGGATCACGGGATCGAACCCCCGGCCGAGCGTTTGCAAGCGGGCAAGCGCGAGACGGGAACGATCACGTTGAACGCCTATCACGAAGGCGGACACATCATCATCGACATCATCGATGACGGAAGAGGCCTTGCGGCAAGCAAGATCCGCGCGAAGATCATAGAGAAAGGCCTCGCGACGGAAGGCGACCTCGCCAGCATGAGCGAGCAGCAGATTCTGCAGTTCATCTTCAAGCCGGGCTTCTCGACGGCGGACAAGGTCACGTCCGTATCGGGCCGAGGCGTGGGTATGGACGTCGTGCGGACGAATGTGGAGCGCATCGGCGGAACGGTTGATTTCAAATCGGTCTCAGGAAAAGGCTCGTCGTTCTCGATCCGCATTCCGCTGACGCTGGCGATTGTGTCGGCGCTGATCGTCGAGTGCCAGTCGCAAAGGTTCGCGATTCCGCAGATCAGCGTGGTTGAGCTTGTCAAAGCCTCGCCGACCAGCGAGCACCGCGTCGAGCTGATCAACGAAACGCCCGTTCTGCGTCTGAGAAACAGGCTCCTGCCGCTGGTCTCCCTGCGCAAAACGCTAAAGCTGGGCGAAGAGAACATCATGGCCGAGGGCGAAGCGTTCGTCGTGGTCGCGCAGGTCGGGAACTCGACCTTGGGCATCATCGTGGACCGCGTGTTCGACACGGAAGAAATCGTCGTCAAGCCGGTTGCGCCGATTCTTCGCAACATCGATGTCTTTTCCGGAAACACGATTCTGGGCGACGGCAGCGTGATCATGATATTGGACATGAACGCGCTGGTCTCCCATGCGAGCAAGGTTCCGAACACCGCGACGCAAATGCAAACCTCGGCGTCGACGCAATCGGCGCGGACGGGAGGCAAGCAGTCGCTGTTGTTGTTCCGCGCGGGAGACGGGGCGCAAAAAGCGGTTCCGCTATCGCTTGTGGCGCGGCTTGAAGAGATCGACCGCAAAACGATCGAATACTCGGAAGGCCAGCCGATGGTCCAGTACCGAGGCAAGCTGATGCCGTTGATCCCCGTGATTCCCGGAATGGAAATCCCGAAGGAAGGATCGCAAGCCGTTCTGGTGTTTGCCGACAATGAGAGGCACATGGGCCTGATGGTCGATGCGATTCTCGATATTGTTGAAGAACACCTGCAAGTGGATCTGTCGACGCGGCGCCAGGGCACGCTCGGAACCTCGATCATCACGGGCAAGGCGACGGATGTCCTCGATGCGGCGCACTACCTGTCCGAAGCGAGCCAGAACTGGTTCGGCGAAGAAGAAGGCTCATTTGAGGGAACTTCGTCGCGCCGGGTGCTGCTGATCGACGACAGCCCGTTCTTCCGCAATCTGCTGACACCGCTTCTGACCGTTGCGGGCTATGACGTGACTGCGGTCGAAAGCGCGGCGGAAGCGTTGAAGATGCAGGAAGATAACGTGGCGTTTGACGCGATTGTCAGCGACATCGAAATGCCGGGAATGAACGGCTTCGACCTTGTTTCGACCTTGCGGTCGAGCGAAGGGAAATGGAGCAAACTACCGATATTTGCGATGTCGTCGCACGCGACGCCGCGCGATCTTGAACGGGGGAGGCAAGCGGGCTTTACCGACTATGTCGCCAAGTTCAACCGCGAGGGATTGTTGAACGCACTGCATGAAACGCTAAAGCAGGGAGGCTTGCGCAATGAGTAATTTGCCGGTTTCGACGGAGAGCGCCGAAGACAAGGGACAAAACGAGACGGAAGGCATGTTTGTGACGATGACCATCGCCAATCAGGTCTTCGGGATTCCCGTCCTGAAAGTGCAAGACATACTGGGGCCGCAGAGCATCGCGCGGGTGCCGCTGGCGCCCCCCGGGGTTCTGGGGTCTCTGAATTTGCGAGGCCGCATCGTCACGGCGGTCGACGTAAGAACGCGGCTTGGGCTTCCGTCGCTGGCCGAAACGAAGAAAAACATGGTGGTGGTGGAGTGTGCGGGCGAGCTCTACAGCCTTGCGGTTGACAAGGTCGGGGAGGTCATGAGTCTGTCAAATGCGGATTTTGAAAGGAATCCGTCGACTTTAGACCCTCGCTGGGCCGAAGTTTCGAGCGGAATTTATCGTTTGGAAGGAAATTTGCTGGTAGTTCTTGACGTTTCCCGTCTGTTGCAGTTCGATCAGTCAAGAGCCGCCTGACCGGGGAAAAGGCAAGCGGCGATCGGGTCGCACAAATAACAGGGGTGCAGCATAATGAAAACGTGTCTTATTGTGGACGATAGCCGCGTTATACGAAAGGTTGCACGGCAAATTCTTGAGGCAATCGGTTACGCCTGCGAAGAGGCCGACAATGGGCAAACGGCGCTTGAGGCCTGCAAGGCCAAGTTGCCTGACCTTGTATTGCTAGACTGGAACATGCCTGTTATGAATGGCCTGGATTTTTTGCAGGCAATAAGGCAAATGCCGGGCGGCGACACGCCGAACGTAATCTTCTGCACGACCGAAAATGACTTGGCGCACATACAGGAAGCTTTGGGCGCCGGAGCGAACGAATACATTATGAAGCCTTTTGACGCGGACATCATTCGCGGCAAGCTTGAACAGTTAGGTATCATCTGACGATGACTTTTACCCCACCTTCCGCAACGGGGCCGTCCCCGAACGACGCAGAAGACGTGAACGTGATGATCGTTGACGACTCGCTGGTCATTCGCGGGTTTATTGCGCGTTCGCTGGAGAACGAAAAAGGATTTAAAATTGTCGCCACAGCGAGCAACGGGCAGCTTGCGGTCGACATGTTGAAGCGGAAGCAGGCGGACGTCATCATTCTCGACATCGAAATGCCGGTCATGGACGGCATGACGGCAATACCGAAACTGAAAGAAATAGATCCCGATGTTCAGATCGTGATGGCGTCGACGTTGACTCAAAGAAACGCGGAAATCAGCCTTAAGGCGCTGTCGCTGGGTGCGACGGATTACCTTGCGAAGCCGTCGGCGCGCGAGATGGCGATGCCGGGGGATTTTCACCGGAATCTGAAAGAAAAAGTCCGGGCTCTCGGCCTCCTGGCGCACAAAAGGCGAAGGCTTTCCGGTGCCGGGCGTGCGCATGCCGTAGCGGCAGTTGCAGAGAAGAAGTACATTGCGATGAGATCGCCCCCGACGGTAACGCCGGATATAATCGCAATCGGATCGTCGACAGGCGGGCCGGAAGCTTTGTTCCAGGTTATCAAAACGATGGGGAAGGGGCTCAAGCAACCTGTCGTGATTACGCAACACATGCCGCCGTCGTTCACCACGATCCTTGCCGACCATATCGGAAGGCAGTGCGGCGTCACATGCGTGGAAGCCAAGGAAGGCGATATTCTCAAGCAGGGGCAATACTATATTGCGCCGGGCGATTTTCACATGTTGTTCGTGCGGGGAGATTCCGGTGTCCGCGTCCGTCTGACGCAAGATCCGCCCGAAAATTATTGTCGGCCTGCGGTGGACCCGATGCTGCGTTCTCTTGCCGGGATTTACGGAGGCCGGATACTCGTGGTTATCCTGACCGGAATGGGACAGGACGGAACGAAAGGCGCCGAAACGATCGTCAAGCTCGGCGGCGCGGTTGTTGCCCAGGATGAGTCGACGAGCGTTGTGTGGGGTATGCCGGGGTCTGTGGCGAATGCGGGGCTATGCTTTGCCATATCGCCGCTTGCCAATATTGGAGCCATTGTGCGCAGCGCCGCTTCGCCCAGAGGGTATGCAGGGGGGAGTGCGGTATGAAGTCCGAGGATTTTGAGCTTTTTGCAACCCTTGTGAAGCAGCGTTCCGGTCTGGTGCTGACTCCCGACAAAGCCTATCTGCTGGAATCGCGGCTTTTCCCGGTGGCGAGAAAGCATAACATCAAGTCGCTGGAAGACATGGCGCAGATTGTCCGGGCGCGGCGCGAAGAAGTCCTGATGGTGGACATTACCGAGGCGATGACGACCAACGAGTCGTTTTTCTTCCGCGACCAGAAGCCGTTTGCGTTGTTTCAAAGAACCATTCTTCCCTATCTGATCGACAAGCGCGCCAATAGAAAGCATATCCGGATCTGGTCTGCGGCGGCATCGAGCGGGCAGGAGGCCTATTCGCTTGCCATGATCTGCTCGGAAGCGGCGACAAAGCTTCAGGGATGGAAGGTGGATATCATCGGCACCGATCTGTCCAAGGAAATGATCGCGCGCGCCAAAACCGGCACCTATTCGCAGTTTGAGGTCCAGCGCGGCCTTCCCGTGACGCACCTTGTCAAATACTTCCAGCAGATTTCCGGAGACAAGTGGCAAATCAAGGACAACATCCGGCAGATGGTGCAGTTCCGCGAAGGGAATCTGCTGAGCGACTTCGGGATCGAAGGGCCGATTGACGTCGTGTTTTGCCGGAACGTGTTGATTTATTTTGACTTGCCGACCAAAACTCGCGTGCTCGGATTGATCGCGGACATCATGCAAAAAGACGGATTCCTTCTTCTCGGCGGCGCGGAAACGGTCTTGGGGGTGTCTGACAGGTTCAAGATTGTGTCGGGCGAACACGGTCTATATGTTGACGTCAACAACAATTACCCCTAGCCGCGAAATTTTTGAACGCGCGACCAAGGAAGTTCTTGCGGCCCGCAAGAGCGGGCGTTAGCCTGTAAAGGTTCCGCAACCCTCTTGCAAGGAGCCGATCCCATGAAAAAGATCCTCACCGGCTTTGCCATCCTCATCGTCATTATCGCCATAGGCGGTTATTTCCTGAGCGCCAATCTGGATTCGATCGTGAAAGTCGCCGTCGAGAAATATGGCACAGCCGCAACCGGCACGCAAGTGAAGCTCGAAGGAGTGAAAATCGTGCTGACGTCCGGCGAAGCGTCGCTGTCCGGCCTGACCGTCGGAACTCCTGCCGGATTTGATGCCGATCAAAGCTTTTCCTTGGGGTTGGTGTCTATCAAGCTCGATCCGGCGTCTGTCAAAGGATCCGGTCCCATCGTGGTCAAGGACATAACGATCCGCAAGCCGCAAATCGTCTACGAAGTGAACGCCAAGGGCGAAAACAACCTGTCCGTAATCGGAAAGAACGCGCAAGCATATGCAGGGTCCTTTGGCGGAAAGAAGGGAGCGCCCGCCCAGGAGGAAGCTTCTCCGGCCGAGAAAGAGGAAGGCCGTAAAATCATCATCGAAAACCTGACGGTCGAAGATGGGCAAGTCTCCGTGAGTCAGGCCATGCTGCTGAAGGACAAAAAGCTGTCCGTGGCGCTTCCGGCGATCCACCTGACGAATATTGGCAAAGCCACCGGAGGCGCGACGCCTGCCGAGGTTGCGCAGAAAATTCTGGGGACGATCTCCAACGCGGCCGCGCAGGCGGCGAGCTCCAGCATCGCCAAGGAGCTGAACGCGACGATTGAAAAAGCGACCAAAAACATGTCCGAAGAGTCCGCCAAGGACATCGGCGGCCAGCTCATTGACGGATTGTTCGGCAAATAGCCGGGCGTTTCGTCAGAAGGTATTCGGAAGCAAGAGGCTAAAAGCCGCGCGGAGC
>JAQUUS010000147.1 GCA_028693775.1 Alphaproteobacteria bacterium
GCAAACTGGACGGCCTGCGCATCGTTGTGGACTGCGCCAACGGCGCAGCCTACAAAGTCGCGCCCACAGTCTTGCGCGAACTTGGAGCAGACATCATCCCCATCGCGATCAGCCCCGACGGATGCAACATCAACGACCGTTGCGGCGCAACGTTTCCGCAAGCGATGCAGGAAGCGGTGCTGCTGCATCAGGCCGATCTCGGCATGGCGCTCGACGGAGACGCCGACCGGCTCATCATGGCCGACGAAAACGGCAACCGGATCAACGGCGACCAGCTCATGGCAATGATCGCGCAATCGTGGGCGAAAACGGGCCGCCTGAAAAACAACGCGCTCGTCGCGACAATCATGTCGAATCTCGGCCTCGAGCGTTTTCTGACAAATCAGGGCATCGCGCTGCACCGGACCCCCGTCGGCGACCGCTACGTCGTCGAAGCCATGCGCGAAAAAGGCTGCAACGTCGGCGGCGAGCAGTCCGGACATATCGTATTCAGCGACTACGCGTCGACGGGAGACGGCCTGATCGCGGCGCTGCAAGTCCTGTCGGTGATTCGCGAGAGCGGGCGCAAAGCCAGCGAAGCGTGCGCCGTCTTCAAGCCGGTTCCGCAAGTCCTCAGCAACGTAAAGGCTGGCGGAGAAGTCCTTGAGCACCCGGCGGTCCAAAAAGTCATCGCCGAAGCCGAAGCGAAGCTTGGCCGGAACGGACGGTTCGTCATCCGCAAATCGGGAACCGAGCCCTTGGTCCGGGTCATGGCCGAAGGCGATGACGGCGAATTAGTTAACAAGCTGGTTGCGAATATTTGCGACGAAATACGCAAAAACTGTTAGCCGTCACCGCAAAGCGTTATTACTTTCATCCCCTGCAGGTTATAATGAAACCTCCCGATAAATAAGGAGAAAGTAATGTCTGACCAAGAACCCGAAGGCCCTTCCTCTTTCCGCAGAGCCGCCACAGCCCTCACGCTTGGGGTTTTTGGGGGTGTGGTTACCGCCGCCATTGCAAACGAAGTATACAACAACAAATCTCTCAATTTCGTTTCAGGGATATCCGCAACAGCCTGGCTAATCAACTCATACATGTCGCTGGATCTGAAATAACGAACGAGTTCGCCGCTGTCCCTCACAAGAAAATCAAACCTCCCGCTTTTCTTCTCCGCACGATCTGTTATGTCTTTCCCCCGACAGCATAAGCCCCGGCCCCAAAGGATATAAGCGCCCCAAATGCCAACCATTATCGCCATCGACGGCCCCTCAGCGAGCGGCAAAGGCACGATCGCCAAAAAGCTGGCCGCGCACTTCGACTACGCGCACCTCGACACGGGGCTTCTCTACCGCGCGGTAGGAATGGCCGTCATCCGGGCCGGGCAAGACCCTAGCGACGCCGAAGCCGCCGAGCGCGAAGCGAAGGCGCTGGATGCCGCCAAAGCGTTAACCCTGAGCGAGGAATCAGCCCTGCGCACCGACCAGGCCTCGGTTGCGGCCTCCAAAGTGGCGGTAATACCGGGGGTCCGCGCCGCCCTGTTGAAATTCCAGAAAGATTTCTGCCAAACCCCGCCCAACGGCAAGGCCGGAGCGGTTCTGGACGGCCGGGACATCGGAACGGTCATCGCCCCCGACGCAAAGGTTAAGATTTTCGTCACAGCCAGCGCCGAAGCGCGAGCCGAACGGCGCTTTAAAGAGTTGCAGGAAAGAGGCGAAAATGTTACTTACGCCGCGGTTCTTGCGGACATGAAGGAACGCGACGCACGCGATGCGAAGCGAACCATCGCCCCGACGAAACCGGCGCCCGATGCCGTCATCCTCGATACGACGACCATCGATGCCGAGCAGTCGTTCGAGGCAGCCGCAGAAATAGCCGGCAAGAAGCTGGCGACGGACGAGTAGCTCTTCGGATTGGCCTCGCTTTCAGCCCTCCCCGCAGAAAACCTGTTCGACATCGAAAACGAAGCCTGCCGTCATAAATCCGGCAGGAAAAAGAGAAAGCATGCAAGCGACGGAATTGGGCAACGTCCCCCGTTCTTGCCCCTCAAGGAAAACACAACATGGCACGCAGTGCATCGAAGAATACCGAAACCGGTAAAACCGCCTCGACCGGAGGCGAAAGCTTTGCCGACATGCTGGATCAGGCCTTCGGAAAAACCGGAAGCCTCGAAGGCAAAGTCGTCAAGGGCGTCATTGTCAACATTGACGGCGATAACGCCGTGATCGACGTCGGACTGAAATCGGAAGGACGCGTTCCTCTCCGTGAATTTGCAACGAACGGCGTCGCCGCCGAGCTCAAAGTGGGCGACAGCGTCGAAGTGTTTCTGGAGCGCATGGAAAGCCGCGACGGCGAAGCCTCGCTCTCGCGCGAAAAGGCGAAGAGAGAAGAAAGCTGGGTCATCCTGCAACAGTCCTTCGAGAAGCAGGCCCACGTCACGGGCATCATCTTTGGCCGCGTGAAGGGCGGCTTTACGGTCGACCTCAACGGCGCCACGGCCTTCTTGCCGGGCTCGCAAGTCGACATCCGTCCGGTCCGCGACGTCACGCCGCTGATGGGCACGCCGCAACCGTTCCAGATCCTGAAGATGGACCGCGCGCGCGGAAACATCGTGGTCTCGCGCCGCGCCGTTCTGGAAGAAAGCCGGGCCGAAGCGCGCAGCGAACTGGTCGCCAACCTCAAGGAAGGCCAGATTCTGCAGGGCGTTGTGAAGAACATCACCGACTACGGCGCGTTCGTCGATCTCGGCGGCGTGGACGGCTTGCTCCATGTGACCGACATCGCCTGGAAGCGCATCAACCATCCGTCGGAAGTCCTGCAAATCGGCCAACAGGTCAACGTGCAGGTCATCCGCTTCAACGCCGAAACGCAACGTATTAGCTTGGGCATGAAGCAGCTCGAAGCCGATCCGTGGGATGGCGTCGTCGCGAAGTACCCGGTGAGCACGAAGCTCAAGGGCCGCGTGACGAACATCACCGACTACGGCGCGTTCGTCGAACTCGAACCCGGCATCGAAGGTCTGGTGCATGTGTCCGAAATGTCGTGGACCAAAAAGAACGTCCCGCCGGGCAAGATCGTCTCGCAGAGTCAGGAAGTCGAAGTCGTCGTTCTCGACATCGATCTGGCGAAGCGCCGCATCAGCCTCGGCATCAAGCAGTGCCTCGAAAATCCGTGGGAGAAATTCCGCGCGACGCACGCGATCGGAAGCACGCTCAAGGGCGAGATCCGCAACATCACCGAGTTCGGCCTGTTCATCGGCCTCGATGGCGACATCGACGGCATGCTGCACATGTCGGACCTGTCGTGGGACGAGCCGGGCGAAGAAGCCATCAAGAAGTTCCAGAAGGGACAAGTTGTCGAAGTCAAGGTTCTGGACATCGACAGCGAGAAGGAACGCATCAGCCTCGGCATCAAGCAGCTGACGCAGGATCCGTTCGAAAGCGTCCAGGTGAACTTCAAGAAGGGCGACATCGTGACGGGCACCGTGAGCGCGATTCAGGAGAACGGAATCGAAGTCACGCTGGGCGACGCGGCCGGAGGCTTTACGGGCTTCATCCGCCGCAGCGACTTGGCGCGGGACCGCTCCGAGCAGCGCACGGACCGCTTTGCGGTCGGCGAGAAGGTCGATGCGAAAATCACGACCATCGAGAAGGGCAGCCGCCGCATTGGCCTGTCCATCAAGGCTCGCGAAGTCGAAGAAGAGAAGCAGGCGATGGCCGAATATGGATCGTCCGACTCAGGCGCAAGCTTGGGCGACATCCTCGGCGCCGCCATCAAGAAGGCTCAAAAGAAGGACGACAAGGAATAACCTTTCGCCTCTTCAAGCCAAAAGCAAGCCGCCGGAACTCACGTTCCGGCGGTTTTGTTTTGGTTAAAATCATGCCGTTTCCCCTGATTTTTTGGCGAAAATAAAAACGAGCCGCCCCCAAAAGACGTTTTCCTGTTATCCTTCGCCCGCTTGCCGAGCCCCAGCGGTCCCGTTCAAGCGCAAATAAACAACAAAGCAATTTTGAAGGCGGCCATGTTCAATTCCTTGAAAAAAATTTCGGACTCCCTGTTCTCGCGCCAAAAAGCGGATTCTCAACAACCGAGCCCCCGCAAATACCCGTTGACCGCCAGCAACGCCGCCGTGAAGGAATACCTCGAAAAACTGTACAAAAAAGTCTCTCGGCAGGAGCTCCCCGCAAGCAAACCCTCCATCGCGAAATACATCGAAACAGATCTCATCGGCAATCTGTACGCCGCCTCGAGCCGCGAACGGAGCGGAACGGACGCCTCCGTCTACGCCGAGCGTCAATTCGAGCCGATCTACAAAGAGATGGAAAACGCCCCCGAAAACAGAGGCATCATCGCCGAAGCCCTGATAAAAGTCATCGAAATGCTTCCGCAGATTGCGGCGAACGGCCCGAAAGTTGCGCACATCGCCGCCAATCAAACGGCCAACCTGCTCGGCGTTTCGGGCAACAAGCTGTTCAACGATTTATCTGGAACGGCCATCGTCGACAATCAATCGTCGAACGTGCTGTTTGCCTTCGCCCCGGAAAAGAGTTTCTTTGCCGTAGCCATCAGACAGGCCGGAGACAAAACGCCCAAAGGCTCCGCCTCTCTTGCCTTCGCCCCGATCAAAAGAACGCCGGACGCCATCGCAACGGCCGCCCTGAATTATTCTTTCCAAACGGAAGCCGAAGCGTTCGCAGAAAAAACGAAAGCCATCCCCGCACCGTCCGGAGATGAAAAAAACCTCGGACAAAAAGCGCTTGAGCGCCTCGCCGAGCTCGGCATCGTGCCCGTCCGTTCGGAAACGGCCCCCAAGGTCCAAAGCCCCGGCATGGAACTCAAATAAAGCGCACCTACCTGCGCACGCAACGAACCGGGAGCTCCACGTCTTTCGAAACCTC
>JAQUUS010000148.1 GCA_028693775.1 Alphaproteobacteria bacterium
GACGCGGAAATGCCGCTGAATGAAGGAAAGAATGAGATTATGCCCCACATCCGCGCCCTCCTCCTTCTTCGTCCAAAGCATCTTGATGCCGGTAAAGATCAGGAAGACGGCGAATACATCGAGGATCCACGCGAACTGGCTGACGAGCACCGATCCGAGGCCGATGATAAGGCCGCGCAAAATGATCGCGCCCAGAACGCCCCAAAACAGAACCCTGTGCTGATACTTCCCCGGAATACGGAAGAAGGAAAACAGCATGGTCATGACGAAAATATTGTCGATAGAAAGCGTTTTCTCGACAATGAAGCCCGTATAGTACTCAATAGCCTTGACGCTTCCGAGCTCGAGCCAGATCCACGCCCCGAACAAGAGGCCGACAGAAATATAGAAAGCGGAGAACAGCAGGCTTTCCTTCATGCCGACTTCGCGGTCCTTGCGATGCATGAACCCCAGATCGAAAACCAGAAGGGCGATCACGACCGCGGCGAAGCTCAGCCACATCCAAACGGGTTCGCCCATGAATGAGCCCAAAAGAAAAGTATGATCCACCGAAAGCTCCCTGAAAATAAAACCGTGTGAATTCCTTTTATTCGAAAAACGCGCGAATGCCATCATTTCTTTTGGACGAAAAAAAGGGCCGCCCAAAGCGGCCCCTCCTCATCTGCGTTTTCAGCCCGGCAAACCTAACGCGCTGGCGCCAAATTCAAAGCCTTGGCGACAAATTTCGGAAATGCCGGATGCGCCGCGCGTTGCACGAGGACGTCCTTCGCCTTGCCGAAAGCTTCTTTCGCCCCGCAGGCCAAAGTCTTGGCGCGCGCGGCGGGCAGCATCCCCAATACGCCTGCAATCATCGGCGCCGGTTCAGAAATGAGGCTCGGCGATACCGTTTCGTTCGCAACGAACGCAGACGGTTCGATGGTGATGGCAACGGCCATGGATCCCAAAAGCGCCAAAACATCGACAAGCGGCGAAATGCACGAACCGCCGATAAACCCGATCTTGAATTTGCTGAATTTCGACTCGTCCTTTTCCGGAAACGTCGCGGCGCAAAAAAGCCCCGTGGCCACGCCGCTGGCAACCGAAGATGCCGCAAGGATAGGCAGGGAATGATAAGATGTGTGAACCGCAAGCTCCATCGCGCATGCCGGGAACGCAAACGCACCGAGCAAAACCCCGGCAGCAGCCGCATTGACTCTTTCCATGAATTCCTCTCAATTCTCAAAAAACACTATGGTTAAAAAATAAGCGCAAAAAATTATGCGGCGTCTTTTTATCGCCATCCACCCCCTTTCGGCAACAAATATATACTTTTGAGGCGCTTTTTCCCCTCCATACGCCGTGCCGCGCCTTCTTTTCCTCTGTCCCGGCAAGCGCCGGAAAGATTTTTTGAAAAAAGGCGGAAAAATCCCTTGCATTCTTCCCCGAAATAGTATAGGAATATTCCCGCATGCTCGCGGTTTGTTCCGCGAACGCGCTCGGCCTCCCGGCCCGCCCCCTCTAAGGCTAGCATTACGGGGCGAGGCCCGGCGGTCCAGGGACAGTTGTAAGCCCTGCGCTTGACCCGCAGAGCGCCCCATGGGGAACGTCCAATTTTTGGGAAAAGACCGGCAGACGAAAGGATTGCCATGACCCGTTTCAAAGCCTGACCCGCCCATTTCCCGCCGCACAAGACACCTTCGACAAGCAGCGCGCCTCGAAAACGCACACTCCTGTCCGATTTCCGTCAAAATCAGTCCAAAACAGCGATCCCTATTGTAACGCCGCATAAAAAGTCTAAATATAAGGACATGTATAAGGACTTAAGAATGACAGCAATGGCAGTTTCAAAACAGGATCTCGGCGTCCCCGATATGCCCGACACGAAAATCTCGGTTCGCAAGGTTTTCAATATCGACACCGACTGGCAGGTTCCCGCGTTTTCACGCGCGACGGAGCACGTCCCCGTTATCGACAACGCCTACCGCTTCGACCCCGAAACCACAATGGCCATCCTCGCAGGCTTCGCGCACAACAGGCGCGTGCTGCTTCAGGGCTATCACGGCACGGGCAAATCCACGCATATCGAGCAGGTCGCGGCGCGCCTCAACTGGCCGTGCATCCGCATCAACCTCGACAGCCACATCAGCCGCATCGACCTGATCGGCAAGGACGCCATCGTCCTGCGCGACGGCAAGCAAATTACCGAATACAAGGAAGGCCTTCTGCCGTGGGCGCTCCAGCGCCCCTGCGCGCTCGTGTTCGACGAATACGACGCGGGCCGCCCGGACGTGATGTTCGTGATCCAGCGCGTGCTGGAAGTCGAAGGCAAGCTGACATTGCTCGATCAAAACCGCGTGATCGAACCGCATGCGTGTTTCCGCCTGTTCGCAACGTCCAACACCGTGGGCCTCGGCGACACAACAGGCCTCTATCACGGCACGCACGCGCTCAATCAGGGCCAGCTCGACCGCTGGAACATCGTCGCCACGCTCAACTACCTTCCGCCCGAGGAAGAAGAAGCCATCGTCGCGGCCAAGGTTCCTTCGTTCGCGAAAAAGAAAGACATCCTGCACAACATGGTCGCTCTTGCGGGCCTGACGCGGCAAGCGTTCATGGCGGGAGACATCTCCACAGTCATGTCGCCGCGCACGGTCATCACATGGGCCGAGAACGCCAACATCTTCGACAATCTCGAAGGCGCGTTCCGCCTGAGCTTCCTCAACAAGTGCGACGAAAACGAACGCGCCGCAGTTGCCGAGCTTTATCAGCGCGCCATGGGGACGGAACTCCCCTTATGAAGCCCGCCGATATCGACGAGTTCTTCAAGCGCATGGCCAAGGCCAACCCGGAGCCGCGAACCGAGCTCGACGCCGTCAATCCCTATACATTCCTCGTCTCGGTCGTGCTGTCGGCGCAAACGACCGACAAGGGCGTCAACAAGGCCACAGCCCCTCTTTATGAGAAAGTCAAAACGCCGCAAGAGATGCTGGCGCTGGGCGAAGACGGGCTAAAAACCTACATCAAGACCATCGGCTTCTATAACGTCAAATCGAAGAGCGTCATAAAGCTGTCGCAGGCTCTGGTCGAAAAATTCGAAGGCCGCATTCCCGAAACCCGGGAAGAGCTGATGACCCTCCCCGGCGTGGGCCGCAAAACGGCCAACGTCGTGCTCAATCAATGCTGGGGCAAGCCGGTGATCGCAGTAGACCGGCATGTGCTGCGCGTCGCCAACCGCACGGGGCTGGCGAAGGGCGAAACGCCCGACGAAATAGAAGACCAGCTGATGAAAGCCATCCCCGACAAATGGAAACGGCATGCGCATCACTGGCTGGTACTGCACGGGCGCTATGTGTGCCTTGCCCGCAAGCCCTCCTGCCCCGACTGCCCGGTGAGCGATCTCTGCGCCTTCAAGGACAAAACGCCCTGAAGCGCCGCCGATGTGACTTATGTAATAAAAACAACAAACTAGCTCCAACAAAGACGCGAGCCGCTCCAACGGAAAAACCTGCTTTTTGCCTTATTGGTTTCTTTTTTTCGGATACTGTCTGCCTCATATTCAAATCTTTTTCGGAAAACAAAATGTCGAACGATCCTTTGGAAGAAAGCACCCATTGTGCAACGAAAAACGTCCTGATCGTCGGCGCCCTCGCTTTTGCAGCGGGCGCAGCATGGAATCTGACGCACGGCGGATCCAGCACTCTGTCCACGCTTTGTGTTTACGAAGCGGTCATATGCTCCTTCTTCGCCGATAAACACAACCGCATCTGCGTTGCCGAAAAAACGATTAGCGACGCCGGAGAACGCTTCGACCAAAGCAAATACAACTCCAAAGGATACTACTCCGCCGTCGCCGCCGCCGGTTTTTCGGGCCTGGCCGCAGGATCCTTCGCCGCCGAAATACCCCGCGTCGTCCCGGCCATTCTGGCAGGCGCGGCTATTGTCGCCTCCGTCGCCGCACGGCGCTTCTGGAACAAGGCGGCCATCGAAGCCACAACGAAGGCTCCCGAACCCGGTACGCCCAACTACAAAAATTTCTCGCAGCCGGAGATTCCGGTTCAACCCAAATGATCCGGGCGCAAAATTTCGAACACTGATTTTTATTTCAAGAGCATAAAAATGAACGCGACGTCTCTAACGAACAAAATACGCAAGGCCTCGAAAAACAAACCGCTCATCGCCATGTTTTCGCTCGCGGCGCTATCGGTCGGAAGCGTCATGACCGACAAGCCCGCCTATGTCAGCGACACGCTGGTCTATGTGGCCAGCCTTTTCGCCCTTCAAACCGACAAATCCTCGAAGATCGCCGGAATCAAAGCCGAGCTGGAAAAGCAAAAATCCAAAGCAGACCCTCTTCTGGTCGAATATTATTTCAACCAAAACAAAAACGAACTGCGCGCCAAGTGGACAGGCGCGGTAGGCTCGCTCTGCCTTGCCCTGGCTGTCGGGCTCGGCATTCTCGGAGCGCCGCTAACCTTCTGCAGCATCCTGGCTCTGGAGGGCGTTGCCGGAGGACTCATCGCGAGCAGCCACAGAAAATCGGCTGCGGCCGAAGTCTTGACCGAGGTCGCCAAAACAACCCCCGACCGCCCGGAGGACAAAAAGAACGAAGCAACCCGCTCTGATCACAAACTTTGATTTGACGGGCGGAGAAAATTGAAAGGAAACACCGCTTAAGCAGGTAAAGGCGAAAAACGGGAACGGCGCTAACGAAAAAACCCTGCTTCCAGCTCATGGCTTTTTCCTTTTCGAATGAATACGAATTACATTTAAATCTTTTTTTGAGCAATCATGTTGAACGACCGTTTTAAAAGCAATTCCAATTATAAAAAGTCGAATCAACTTCTCGGCGCCTCCGCTCTTTTTGCG
>JAQUUS010000149.1 GCA_028693775.1 Alphaproteobacteria bacterium
GGCGGAAGGAGGAGGTTTTGGCCGTTCTGGCGGCGCAGAGGCCTTCGGTTCTGGATGCCGATGCTTTGACCGCCTTTGCGGATGAGCCGGATGCTTTGTTCGGGGCTTTGCATGCTCAATGCGTTCTGACCCCGCATGAGGGCGAGTTTGCCCGTCTTTTCGGTGTGGGCGAGGGCGACAAGGTTTTTCGAGCGGTGAGCGCGGCAAAACGCGCGGGGTGCGTCGTTCTTTTGAAGGGGGCCGAGACCGTTATCGCCTCGCCTTCGGGCGATGTTCTGGTCAATCGCAATGCGCCGCCGTGGCTGGCTACGGCTGGGGCGGGGGACGTTCTTGCCGGGATGATCCTCGGCCTTGCGGCTCAAAAAATGCCCGTGTTTTCGGCCGCCGCCGCCGCTGCGTGGGTTCATGGGCAGAGCGCTGCGGCGCACGGCCCCGGTTTGATCGCCGAAGACATCGTTTCGGGGCTGCCTTCCGTTCTGTCTCAACTCCTGAACAGGCGAAGCACCCTTAAATCCTGAGCAAAACGCGGGACTTGGGGGCTTGGGGCTATTTTTGACTCTGTTTTTTCTGCGTTTTTGCTATAAAGGGGGCGGAAGATTGGTGCGGGCGAGTCCGATGCCAACCCGGTCAGGGCCGAGAGGCAGCAGCCGTAACATTTTCGATTCGGGTCATGCCAGTCTTCCACCTCCCCTTTTTTATGAGAAGGTTCCTTCTTTAATGCCTTGTACGACCGAACAATTGTATTCCTTTCTCGATCGGTTGGGCATTGAGTATCAGACAACCGAACATCCTCCGATTTTCTCGGCCGAGGACGGACGCGACTGGGACGGCAAAATTCCGGGACGGACTTGCAAAAACCTTTTTTTGAAAGACGCGCGGGGCGATTTCTGGCTTGTCGTTATGCCTGCGGACAAGCGTGCGCATCTGGACGGCATTTCGCGCCGCGTGGGGGCTGCGCGCTATTCGTTCGCAAAGCCGGAGCTTTTGGCCGAGGTTCTCGAAACCACTCCCGGATCGGTTTCTCCGTTCGCTTTGCTGAACGACAAGGATAAACGCGTTCGGCTCGTTCTGGACGAAGAGCTTTTGGCGTGCGATCAAATGAATTGCCATCCGTTGCACAATGCGGCATCGACCACGTTGCGCATTCCGGATTTTTTGAAATTTATCGAGGCGCTCGGATACGTTCCTGTCGTAACCGAATGCGGACAGCAAGAGGCGGGGGCACATGGCTGAGGCAGATACCGCGGCAGGGCTCGCATATCGCGTTCTCGCGCGCAAATACCGCCCGGCGACTTTCGAGGAACTGATCGGGCAGGAAGCGATGGTGCGCACGCTTTCCAACGCCATCGAGACGGGCCGGTTGCCTCATGCGTGGATGCTGACGGGCGTGCGCGGCATCGGAAAGACGACCACCGCCCGCATTGTGGCGCGCGCGCTCAATTGTACGGGCGCGGACGGAAAGGGCGGGCCGACGGTTCATCCTTGCGGCATTTGCGATTCCTGCCGGACGATCCTTGAGGACCGGAACGTCGACGTTCTTGAGATGGACGCCGCTTCGCGTACGGGCGTCGAGGATATTCGCGATATTATCGACGGCGTGCGGTATGGGCCTGCGACGTCGCGCTACAAGATCTACATTCTCGACGAAGTTCATATGCTCTCGAAGAACGCGTTCAACGCGCTTCTCAAGACGCTCGAGGAACCGCCGCCGCATACCAAGTTCATTTTCGCGACAACCGAAATCCGCAAAGTTCCGATCACCGTTCTTTCGCGTTGCCAGCGGTTCGATTTGCGCCGCATCGACAGCGAGACGCTGACGAAGCATTTTATGAAAATCGCAGGGCTTGAACAGGTCGAGGCCGAGCCCGAGGCCATCAAGATGATCGCGCTGGCTGCGGACGGCTCTGTGCGCGACGGCTTGAGCCTTCTCGATCAGGCTATCGCTCGCGGGAGCGGCTCCGTTACGGCGGCTGACGTCAAAGACATGCTGGGGCTCGCGGACCGGGGACAGAGCATTTCCTTGTGCCGGCAGGTTTTGCGCGGCGAGATGAAGACCGCGCTCGAAACGTTCGAGGCTATGCAACTCGCGGGTTCGGATCCGTTGCAGGTCTTGCAGGATATGTGCGATTTGATCCATTTGCTGACGCGCGGGCAGGTTATTCCCGATTTTGCCGCCGATCAGGGGATTCCGGAATATGACCGCCAGCTTCTAACCGAGGTGTCGGATGTCAAGATCCCCGCTTTGGCTCGCGCATGGCAGATTCTTCTCAAGGGAATTGTCGAAGTTCAGACCGCCGCGCATCCGGCGCAGGCGGCCGAGATGGTTCTTGTTCGCCTCGCTTATGCCTCGGAGCTTCCGCCTCCGGGGGATCTTGTCAGGCTGTTGCGCGACTCCGGCGCGGCGTCCGGCGGTTCGGCGGGGTCGGCCCCGTCTCCGGGCGGCGGCGGTGCGAAGGCACGGCTGGCTTTGGGCGGCGGCGTTGCCGTTGCGGCGGCGGCCGTTCCTCAGGTTGCTTCGCAGCCGGAGCCTTTGACTTTTCGCGAAATCGTCGCTCTTTTCGATGCTCATCGCGAGGCCGGGATTTATGCCTTGCTTCATGCTCAGGTGCGGCTGGTTCGTTGCACGCCCGGGCATCTGGAGCTTCGCGTCGGGCCCGATGCGCCTGCAAACCTTGCGGGCAGGGTCGGCCAATGCCTGACCGAATGGACCGGCCAGCGCTGGGTTGTTTCGCTTTCTTCGGAGCAGGGCGAAAAAACCTTGCTGGAACAGGATCGCGAGGCTCAGGCCGTTCGGATGGAGCGCGCGCAGGCGCATCCTCTTGTGCAGGCCGTTACGACCGCTTTTCCGGGCGCCAGGATTTTGACCCTCAAGCAAACAGATATTGCACAAAAAGCGGAGGAGGGCGACAATAGGCCTTCCGATGCGGACAGAGACGATTTTCCCAACGACAACGAGGATTGAGTTATGAATATGAATATCGGCCAGATGATGAAGCAGGTTCAGGAGATGCAGGCCAAGATGATGGACATGCAGAGCCGTCTTGGCGAAATCATGATTACCGGCCAGTCGGGCGGCGGCATGGTCGTCGTGACCATGAACGGCAAGACCGAGATGAAGAAAATTTCCATCGATCCCAAGATCATCGACGCCGACGAAAAGGAGATGCTTGAGGATTTGATCGTTGCCGCTGTCAACGACGCCAAGGCCAAGGCCGAGAAGCAGATCGCCGAAGAAACCGAGAAGATGATGGGCGGTCTCAAGCTTCCTCCGGGCGTCAAGTTGCCGCTCTGACAGGATGTCTCCTCTCGATCAACTGATGAAGCACCTTGCCCGGCTCCCCGGGCTTGGGCCCAGATCGGCTCGCCGTATGGTTTTGCATTTACTCAAACGGCGCGAGGCTGTCTTTTTGCCTCTCATCGACGCCATGTCGCGTGCCGCCCAGAATGTGAAGGATTGTTCCGTTTGCGGCAATCTGGGCGGGGCCGATCCCTGCGAAATTTGCAGCGATCCGGGCCGCGACAGGTCTTTGATCTGCGTTGTTGAGGATGTCGCCGACCTTTGGGCTCTTGAGCGCAGCAAGGCCTATCGCGGCTTTTACCATGTTTTGGGCGGTACGCTTTCGGCTCTTGAGGGCGTGCGCCCGGCCGATTTGCATATCGACAAGCTTGTCGATCGTGTAAAAGACAGTCAGATCAAAGAAGTAATCCTTGCCCTTAATGCGACGGTCGAGGGGCAAGCTACCGCTCATTTCGTTGCGGAGAGGCTATCCCATACGGGTGTAACCATTTCCCGGCTGGCGCACGGATTGCCCGTCGGCGGAGAACTCGATTATCTGGATGACGGTACGTTGACGGCTGCTTTGAAGGCTCGGCGTATGGCTGGTTAACGCTTTTGTCTTCTTGGTGTTTTTTGGCGAGTTTGGTCCGAAAACCGTTTTCATGTCGGCGAGGACGGTTTATGATTCATAAGACGTTAACTATCTGGGACGAAAATGACGCAGTTTTTGCCCCTTTCAAGCAGTTAGGAGCTTCCGTTCCGTGAACATAGGTCTTGTCGTTAATGCCCGTGGAAAGATGTGCCTCGTCCACGATGAGCCCTTCGAGGCAACGCCTCTTTGGGTGGGCTATCATGTTGACAAAAAAAGGCTCGAAATCATCTATGACACCGGCGACACGTATCCCATCAGCTGGGAAGCTACGGCGGAGATGCATAATTTCCTTATCAAGATAAACAAGATCCTGATTATCAGGATGGAGAACAAAAAACCCGTCGAAGGCTACGATACGAGTTTTCTGCTTCTGAAAAACGGAAAGTTTATTGAAAATTGATTGATTGGAGAAACAGGGGATGACCGATCCGACAGACGATAACGACGACGAAGACGCCCGCCGGAAAAAGAAGAAAGACGAAGGCGAGGGCGATTCCGACAGTTGGGGCCGCGGCAAGGCCGGGTCCGCTTCGGGCGTCACCAAGGTCAAGAGGCTTTCTCCGGAAGTTCTGAAGCGTGTCATGGAGAACTGGCAGCATCTGGATATGGCTGCCGTCGTTCAGGCCGTTGCGGAGTTTTTCAGCGATCTGCCGATGCGCGCTTCGGCCAACTTGTCCGTCGCCTGGGAAAAGACTCGCTCTTTTGCGATCCTCAACAAGCTCATCGCTTTCGGCGAGAAGGCGGCCGGCGAACTCAATCTGAACCGCGAGCGCGAACGCTCGGCCGGCAAAGATACGCGTGGGCTTCGCCGCAGAAAGGGCGTCAAGACCCCGACTCCCGACGTGGGGCCTCGCCCGTCCGGCGGATAACATTCTCCCGTAGGAG
>JAQUUS010000003.1 GCA_028693775.1 Alphaproteobacteria bacterium
CATCGCGCTCCGCGCCCAAAAGAAGGAGATCATCGGCCGCCAGTTGCTCAACTCGTGGCAAAGGATGATGGATTACTGCCATATGGCCATGGCCCACGAGGTGACCGAGCAGTTTCGCCTTTTGTTCCTCGACCGGCGAAATTATTTGCTGGCCGAGGAGGTTCAACAGCGCGGGACGATTGACCACACCCCCGTCTATCCCCGCGAAATCGTGAAAAGAGCACTCGAAATAGGGGCCGGAGCCCTTGTTTTGGCCCATAATCACCCCAGCGGGGACACAACGCCCAGCAAAGATGACATTGCCATGACGCGGGCAATTATCGAGGCGTGCAAGCCTCTTGGGATCGTTGTGCACGATCATGTCGTCATCGGTAAGGACGGAATGACCAGTTTTAAGAATTTAGGCCTTATATAAGCGTTTAAGGTCTATTGATTTACCGCGCGAAATCGCGGATTATGGCGTGTCTTTCAGTCAAGGAGTATTTCATGCGTTATAGGTTGGTTTCCGTTTCCCTCGCATGTGCAATTCTTGTTGCGGCCTGTTCGTCCACAAAAACGGGCGAGCCGTCGGCCGTCCAATTCTGGCGTCCAATCAGCGAGCCCAATATTCTCATGGCAACCGATGTCTTGCAGCAAAAGCTGGAGTTTGACCTCAGCCAATGCCATTGCGGAATTTACCCCGCCAATGCCACGCGGGATAACGCCATTAAGTTCCAAACCGATAAGCAGCGTCTGGCCCAAACGGGCGTGACGATCACGCCCAACGAAGAGGGCAATTGCCGTCAGCAGCCGAGCCTCGTCGTGACCGAGTGCATGCGTCATCGCGGTTGGGAGCCCACGCAGTGTTCGGGCCGCATGCCGTTGCCGAGCGGCGGATCGTTGTGCGCCAAGTACACGCCGCCGACGATAGTCGAAGACTGATCCGGATCTCCGGTTTGTGGCTAAAGACTAAAGCGCCGCATACGGCGCTTTAGTCGAATATTTCTTCCGGATAAGCGCCCCAGAAATCTGTTTTGCGCAGATAGCCTTTCATTCCGTCGAACTTGACCTTGCACCAGATCCTTTCGCACGAAACGATCTGGCCGACGGCGCCTGCTTCGAGGTGCGCCAGTGTTTCCGAAAGTTCGTTGCGCTTCTTTTTGAGGCTGCACCGGGGGCTTGTCACAAGAGCGCCGCGCCGCCCCGTCAGTTCGATCCGGCTAATCCAGCCTTCTGCGCCGTCCGGGTCGCGAACGCGGCGCCAGACGTCGTATTCGGCGGTAATTTCGACGGGAAGCCCGCGCCGCGAAAAAACCCATTCAATCGGATACCGCAATCCGGGTCCCGCGCGCATATTGACCTCGTTGCTGCGCAGGGCGGCAAAGCGGGGAATGGGCAGACGCGTTGTATTGTCCGCGTCTTCCGCCGCAGCAACGGGAAAGGCCAAAAGAAAAGAGCAAACAAGCAGAGGAAGGATCGTATTTTTCATGAAAGGGCTTCGATATCTCCCCGAGCCTGATCTTCGTAGAAGGACGCGGCAAACTGATTCAGAGTTTTTGTTTCAATGGCGGTACGCAGTCCGCGCATGAGGTCTTGATAATACTGTATGTTGTGCGTTGTGAGAAGTATGGGGCCCAACATTTCTTCGCTGCGGAATAAATGGTGCAGATAGGCGCGCGAATAGCGGGTGCACGCGAGGCACGAGCATTTTTCGTCCAGGGGCCGGTTGTCGTCCAAATGCCTTGCATTGCGCATATTGACGGTTCCTCTGCGCGTAAAGGCCTGTCCCGTTCGTCCCGACCTTGTCGGCATAACGCAGTCGAACATATCGATGCCGCGCAAAACGGAGCCGACAATGTCGTCCGGGCGACCCACGCCCATGAGATACCTTGGTTTTTCTGGCTTGAGCGCGGGGAGAGTAAAGTCCAGCGTCTCGAACATCTTTTCCTGGCCTTCGCCGACAGCCAGCCCGCCGATACCGTAGCCTTCGGGGTCGAGTGTGTTCAGTGCCGCTGCGGATTCATGGCGCAATTTCTCGAAAATGCTGCCCTGATTGATCCCGAACAAGGCATAGCCCTCGCGCGGCTCAAAAGCCTTTTTGCAGCGTTCGGCCCAGCGCATCGACATGCGCATGGAGTCCGCCGCCTGCTCTTCGGTGGACGGAAACGGCGTGCATTCGTCGAAACACATGGTGATATCGCTATCGAGCAGGTTCTGGATCTGCATCGAGCGTTCGGGCGTCAGTTCATGGGGGCTCCCGTCAAGGTGAGAGCGAAACGTCACGCCGTTTTCGTTAATTGTGCGCAGCTTGGCCAGCGACATAACCTGAAACCCGCCGGAGTCCGTCACAATGGGGCCGGGCCAGTCCATAAGCTTGTGCAGGCCGCCAAGGCGCGCAACGCGTTCCGCCGTGGGCCGCAGCATGAGGTGATAGGTATTGCAAATAGCCAGTTCGACTCCGCACGCCCTCACATTGTCGGGCAGCATGGCCTTGACGGTGGCCGCCGTGGCCGTGGCCATGAAGGTCGGCGTTTCGAAGGTTCCGTGAGCGGTGGTCACGCGTCCGCGCCGCGCTGCGCCATCGGTCGAAAAAATGTCGAAAGAAAATTTTGTCATGTTTTTTCCAATAAACAGGCGTCTCCATAGGAATAGAAACGGTAGTTGTTTTCAATGGCATGGGCATAAGCCTTGCGCATTGTCTCCATACCCATAAAAGCGCAAACGAGCATAAAAAGGGTCGATTGGGGCAGGTGGAAGTTTGTCAAAAGGGCATCCACGGCGCGAAACCGGTATCCGGGCGTAATAAAAATATCCGTCTCGCGAGACATGGGCCGGACCGCGCCTTGTTCGTCGGCAGCGCTTTCGAGCGTGCGCAGGCTGGTCGTGCCGACGGCGACAATGCGCCGCCCTTCTTTTTTTGCTTTGTTGATTTCGTCAGCAACGGGCTGAGAAATCTCTCCCCATTCCGAATGCATGATGTGATCCTTGACCTTCTCGGCCTTGACCGGAAGGAACGTTCCGGCTCCAACATGAAGCGTGACCATCGTATGACGAACGTCCATCGCCTCGAGCGCGGCCAAAAGTTCCGGCGTAAAATGCAGTCCTGCGGTGGGCGCAGCAACGGCGCCGTCGCGCGCAGCATAAATTGTCTGATAGCGCTCCAGATCGGATTTTGCTTCGCCTTCGCCGCGTTTGATATAGGGCGGAAGAGGCGGCTCTCCGTGCGCGCGAAGCAAGGGGATCAGCTCGTTATGCTGCACATTGAAGCGCAGCAAAATCTCTCCGCCTTCGCGCTTTTCAAGGATTGTTGCGCAAAAATTTAGCGCGATATCGACGACGTTGCCAACGCGCAGCCGTTTTCCGGGGCGCGCAAAAGCCGTCCATGTGTTTTGACCTGGATCAACCAATTTGTGCAGCAAAAGTTCGATGCGAACGTCGCCGCGCCTGCCGAAAACGCGCGCCGGTATCACGCGCGTATTGTTCATAACCAGAAGATCTCCGGGCTTCAAAATCCGGGGCAGGTCCAGAATGCGGCAATCCGAAAGTCGTTCGGGCCCGATGCGCAACAAGCGAGCATGGTCGCGAGGTTCGCAGGCGGTTTGGGCAATGCGGTCTAGGGGGAGTTCAAAATCGAAATCGGCCGTTCTCAGATCGAGCATTTCAATCCTGAAGCTTTTAATTGGTCGATTAAAAGCTTCTTGAGCCTTTCCAAGCCTTCGGCTGTCTTGGATTCTGCGCGTGCGACCAAAACGGCCTGCGTATTCGAGGCGCGCAACAGCCACCAGCCGTCCTCGGTCAAAACGCGAACGCCGTCGGTATCGTTGACCTTGGCTTCGGCCTTCATGAGGCGGGCCTTGACCTCGTCAACGATGACGAATTTGCGTGCTTCGTCAACGGGGAAGCGAAGTTCGGGGGTGTTGATCGTCTGGGGCAGGCTGTCGCGCCATGCGGCGAGGGATTTCCCCGAAGTGCTCAGGAGCGAAACAAGCCTGACGGCGGAATAGATGGCGTCGTCGTAGCCGTAGTATTTGTCGCCGAAAAAGATATGGCCGCTCATTTCGCCTGCGAGGGGCGAACGCGTCTGAGCCATCTTGGCCTTGATAAGGGAGTGACCCGTTTTGCTCATCACAGGACGCCCGCCGAGTTCCGCGATTTTATCGAAAAGAACCTGCGAAGCCTTGACGTCGGCAATGATCGTCGCGCCCGGCATGTTTTGGAGAACTTCATGCGCATAGATGGCCAGCAACTGGTCTCCGGCAATGATGCGGCCCATGCTGTCGACGGCGCCGATGCGATCCGCATCGCCGTCGAACGCAATGCCCAGATCGGCGTTTTGTTCTTTTACGGCCTTTTGGAGATCGATCAAATTATGGGGTTCGGTCGGATCCGGGTGATGATTGGGGAATGTCCCGTCCACTTCTGCAAACAGAACCGTGTGACGTCCCTGAAGCGTCTGAGTGAGGCGTGTAACGATGTCGGCGGCTGCGCCGTTTCCGCAATCCCAAACGACGTTGAGAGGAACCTTTCCTTCATAATCCTGCAACAAACGGGAGATGTAGGCCTCCGAAACGTCCGTTGTCGAAACGGAGCCTCTGTCGGCGATAAAATCCGTTGCCGTCACCATACCGGCAAGATCCTTGATCGCTTCGCCATAAACGGGCCCGCCGCCCGGAAGGTGCTTGGCCAGAAGCATTTTAAATCCGTTTTGATCGGGAGGATTGTGAGACCCCGTGACCATGATCCCGGCGTCGGCGCTCAGATAATTGGCGGCGAAATAAAGCATAGGTGTCGGACCGAGCCCGATGCGCACGACAATAATGCCGGTCGAAACGAGACCCTGAACCAGGGCGGCTTCGAGCATGGGCGAATGGGTCCGTCCGTCGTATCCGACGACGACCCGCTTTCCTCCGGCGCGAATGACCTTCGTGCCGAACGCGGAGCCGAGAGCAAGAGCGTCGACCTCGTTCAGATTTTTTCCGACAGTGCCGCGGATATCGTATTCGCGAACGATGGTGGGGTCGAAAGAATGTGACATGGCTACCTCTTGTGAAAAAAGCGCCCTTTAATAAAGGGGTTTGTACCGTTTGCCTAGGCATAAAACGGGAAACGTCAGGATTACGTCTTTTCCATGAAAAAGACGTTAATCCTATATAAATGAAGGGTTACTTCCCCTTGTCGGCTTCTGCCGTCCGGGCTTCGTATAAATGAATACCCCGGATCAGGTCAAGGGCCCGCGCCAGCTGATAGTCAAATGGACCATCCTTTTTTCCCTTGGCGTTTTTGGAGCTCTTGCTCTTGGCTTTTTGCTTTTCAGCCTGTTCGATCTGGGCGGCGGTTTCGTCGTCTTCCAAATCGTCCAAGTTTTCCAGAGACTTATCTCCGTCCTTGGAGTTTTCGTTCTGGAGAGCGCCCTTCAGATCGGCTTCATGAATGCCGGGCCCCAAAGCCAGTTTTTCGAGCTTGGCCTGTTGAACGACGATATCCGGTTCAATGCCCAAAGCCTGAATGGAACGGCCCGAGGGGGTATAGTAGCGCGCGGTGGTGAGACGCATGGCGCCGCCGCCCGAAACGGGAATGATGGTCTGAACGGAGCCTTTGCCGAAGCTCTTTGTCCCGACCAGAATTGCGCGTTTATGATCTTGCAAAGCGCCCGCGACGATTTCCGAAGCGGAAGCTGAGCCGTTGTTGATGAGGATGGCGATGGGCTTCCCATGGCCTTTGTCGCCGCCCTTGGCGGCAAGCACCTGATCGTCTTCCTTGTGGCGTCCGCGCGTCGAAACGACGTCTTTCCCGGAGTCAAGGAACGTACTTGCGACCGAAACGGCCTCGTCGAGAAGGCCGCCGGGATTGTTGCGCAAATCGATAACATATCCGATCAGCTTAGAGCCGAGTTTTTTATCGGCCTCGTTGAGCGCCTTGTTGAGGCCCACCTGCGTTTGTTCGTTGAAGGTGCTGATGCGAATGTAGGCGACGTCATCCTTGGCTTCCCACCTGACGGATTGCACGCGAATGATCGCGCGCGTCAGCGTGAGGTCGAAGGGACGTTCCGACAGGCTGCCTCTGCGAATGGTGAGGACAACCTTGGTGCCGGGCGTGCCGCGCATGTGGTCGACAGCCTCGTTCATCGTATAGTCGGTAACGGGCTTCGAGTTGATGTGGGTAACGTAATCGTTGGGCTGCATGCCTGCGCGTGCGGCGGGCGTGTCGTCGATGGGCGAAACGACTTTGATGATGCCGTTTTCCATGGTGATTTCGATGCCCAATCCCCCGAATTCGCCGTGGGTCTGGGTTTGCATGTCCTGAAAGCTCTTCTTGTCGAGATAGCTCGAATGCGGATCGAGCGACGAGAGCATGCCGTTCAGAGCGTTTTCGATAAGCTTGCTGTCCGGAACGGGATCGACATAGTCGGCGCGAATGCGCTCAAGAACATCCGAAAACAGGGTCAGCTGTTTGAAGGTGTCTGCGGAACTTTCTGCGGTTTTAGGGTCGTCCTTGGAGGCGTCCGGCGCATTTTTCGCGAAGAGGGGCGACGAAGCAAGCGCCGCGGATATGGCTAAAACAGCAAAAAAGCGAAATAGATTCTTCGGCATAGAAGATCCCAATGAGAAAACACGAGGAAGGAGCGCAGTTTACGAACAGAGCTCTATAAGCACAAGCAAAAGATGGTTAGCGGGGCGGCGTCGGGCGGAATGCGGCAAAACTGTGGTTTTGAGCCGGGTTTGCTTGCGAAAGGTGCGAAAAAACGCTTATGATGGCCTGGCTTTTTTGCCACCGGGGACGAAACAAAATCATATGGAACATATTTTATCGCTTGCTCAGCAGTATGCGCTTCCATTCATTGCCGTCATAAGCGTCGTCGTCTTCGTACACGAGTATGGGCACTATCTCGTTGCGCGCGCGTGCGGGATCAAAATCATATCTTTTTCGATCGGGTTCGGCCCCAGGCTTTTCGGATGGACGGACGGTCACGGAACGGAGTGGAGGGTAGCCTGCCTGCCGTTTGGCGGATACGTCAAAATGTTCGGAGACGCGGATCCGGCCAGCACGCCCGACAAAGCCGTCAAGGAACTGAGCGACGAAGAGAAAAAGCTGACGTTTTTCTATCAGCCCGTCAACAAGCGCATCGCCGTGGTTGCGGCGGGTCCTTTGTCGAACTACCTGTTCGCCATCATAACCCTTGCCGTCTTGTTTATCCTTCACGGCCAGCCGTTTTCCCCGCCCAGCGTGGGCGCGCTGGTTGAGAACGGCGTTGCGGCCCGCGCTGGCCTGCAATTGGGGGACCGGGTCGTTTCGGTCGATGGAAACGGGATTTCCCGTTTCGAAGACATCAAGCGGATTATCGGCATGAACTCTGGAACGCCGGTTCCCGTCATTATCGATCGTTCGGGCCAAACCTTGACCTACACGCTCACGCCCGAAATCGTTGTCCAAAAGGACCGTCTGGGCGGCGAGCATAAATCGGGCCGCATCGGGATCGTTGCCGAAAAAATCGCATTCAAAAAGCTGACCCCCCTTGAGGCTTTGGGGCAGGCGGTCATTGAATCGTGGAAGATGTCTGCGGATACGCTCAAGGGCCTTGGCCAAATCATCACAGGCGTGCGCGGATCCGAAGAAATCGGCGGCCCGCTGCGCATCGCCGAAATGTCCGGCCGTGCGGCTCAGGACGGCATGGAGTCGCTCGTTTGGCTCATGGCCATCATTTCGATCAACCTCGGTCTTGTGAACCTGTTTCCCATTCCGCTGCTGGACGGCGGGCACCTGCTCTATTTTTCGATGGAAAAGTTGCGGGGGCGTCCGCTCAGCGACGAAACGCAGGAGGTCGGGTTTCGGATCGGCCTGATGTTCGTGGTCACGCTTATGGTTTTCGCGACGTGGAACGACCTTGTGCAAGCCGAGATCTTTTCGAAGATAAAGGCGCTGTTTTCCTGAGTCCCATTTTGCCGATGAGGGCCGACAGGGCTTTTTTCGTGTTCGCGACCGAAACGCCCGTCGGAACGACATAATCGGCCATTTTGCGTTTTTGCGCGTCAGGCATTTGCCGGGCGAGGAACGCGCGGAATTTTTTTTCGTCCATGCCGGGCCGCGCCAAAACGCGGGCCTTCTGAACGGCGCGCGGCGCCGATACGCAGAGCGTAACGTCACAGCGTTTTTGCGCGCCCGTTTCGAACAGGAGCGGAATTTCAAGCACAACGGCGGGAGCCTTTGCCGCGCGCGCCTTTTGCAAAAAAAGCCGTTCGGATTTTCGGATAAGGGGATGCACGATTTTTTCGAGCTGCCGTAATTTGCGAGGATTGCCGGCAACCGCAAGCCCCAGCCGTTTTCTGTCGATGCCGCCGCGCCTGAGCGTGTCCGGAAAAGCCTTCGCGACGGCTTCCACAGCGGCGCCGCCCATTTTCAAAACGGAATGAACGGCCTTGTCTGCGCTATAAACCGGAAAGCCGAAATCGCGCAGCATTTTTGCGACGGTGCTTTTTCCCATTCCGATGCCGCCCGTAAGGCCGACGATTATCATTTCAGGATCTCCCGGCCAGAACGTGCTCGCGCAGTGCCGCGTCAACTTCGGGATCGACGCCGAAAAAGGCCTGAAAAGCGGGCCGCGCCTGATGCAAAAGCATGCCGAGTCCGTCGACAATTTTATTGCCGCGCATGTTGGCCTGATCAAGCAGCGCGGTTTTGAGAGGCGTATAAACGATATCCGTCACCCAGGCGTCCTTGGGCAGGTTTTCCAGCGGAAAGTCGAGTGGCGGCTGCCCGTCCATGCCCAAAGAGGTCGCGTTGACCAAAAGCTCCACATTGGCAAGCCCCTGCGAAGCATTTTCCCAGCCCACAACCGAGATGGCGCAGTCCGGCGTCGAAAGGTCGCGCGCGAGTTTCTCTGCTTTGTCCAGAGTGCGGTTGGCCAGCCTGATTTCGGTAAAGCCCATGGTTTCAAGCGCAACGAGCACGGCGCGCGCCGCACCTCCCGCGCCGAGAACGAACGCAACGCCGTTTTGTTTTTTAAACCCTGCGGCCAGAAGATTTTGCTCGAAGCCGTAGGCGTCGGTATTGCGTCCCAGCAAACGCCCGTTGTCGTCGACCGTCACAAGGTTGATCGCGCCGATGCGCTTTGCTGCGGGGTCGAGCTCGTCGACAATCGCGCAAGCGGCGACTTTGTGCGGAATGGTCAGGTTGACGCCGGAAATACCCCGCGCCTTCAATCCGCGAAGGGTTGCAGGCAGATGGTCGGGTTCAACCGCAAAAGCTTCGTAGCTGCCGTCAATTCCGTAGCGGTCAAGCCAAAAACCGTGGAGCCGCGGGGATAAAGAATGATGGATGGGCCAACCCATGACCCCGGCTTTAAGATTTTGTGTTGTCGTCATGGCCTCAAACGTTCGTTCTTGATGGAAATGTAACGTATTTTCTTATACACCAAAGAGGGAATGAGCTCTATCCTTACCCCCCGATGTCTTAAAATTTCTCGAATCCCATGCCGGAAATCTTCATCCTGATCCCAAACGACGAACTTCGGGAAGCCGTGATCGAACAAATCAGGGCGGCGAAGCTTGCTGAGCCGGGCGTTCTCGCTTCGGCGCAGGCCTATCCGCACAAGGAAGGCGGAACGCCGGGCGTCGTGATCGTGGACGAGGCGGAAACAAACGAAAAAACGGAGGCCACCATAAGCCTTCTGTGCGCGGGGCCCGAAAAGCCGGTCGTTTTTCTGCTCGGGGGGCGCGACGACACCGACGGCGTTTCCGAAACGTTTTCCAAGCCGTTCCGGCTCGGCCATCTCATCACCAAGCTGCGGTATTATCTCGAAACGACGCCGTTGCTGCGTGCCCGTGCGATTGAGTTCGGGCCCTATCGGCTCGACACGCAAAATCGCAGCATATTGCGCAACAAAGAGCCCTCCGCGATCCGTCTGACCGAAAAGGAAACGGCGCTTCTTGCCTGCCTTGCGCAAAGCGAGACGCCGCTAACGCGGCAGGAAATTCTCGCGACCGTGTGGGGTTACGACGACCGCATCGACACGCACACGCTCGAAACGCATATCTACCAGCTGCGTCGGAAGCTCGACCAGGACGGCGAAAACTGGATTCTCAGCGAATCCGGAGCCTATCGCCTCGCGGAAAGATGCCGATGAAAAAAGCCCTTGTTTTATTGCTGTGTTTAGTCTTGTCGGCTTGCGGCGGAAGCAGCGCAGCCCGCCGGACGACCCTGATCGGGCGGGGTATGGAAAAAACGCACCCCGACCGGGACGCCTTGCGGCGCATCGTACTGGTCCATCCCTACACGAAGGAAAAGATCGACGTTATGTACTACCATAACGGCCGTTACGATTCCGCCGCGCTGAAAAAAATCAACCGGCTGATGCGTGACCGTCGCGCGAACTATGCAGGCCGGATCGATCCCGAGCTGGTCGATTTCCTCGTCGACATTCGCAAAAGGCTCGGTCTGCCTTCCACTGTTCCGTTTCAGATTTTGTCGGGTTACCGCACGTCGCGAACGAACAAAAAGCTGTCGTTCACAAACGGAAACGTGGCCAAGGAAAGCCTGCACATGCACGGCTGGGCGGTCGATTTCCGTGTCGACGGCGTCAGCGGAAAAGCGATCTGCGAGATTGCAAAAACGATGCAGCGTGGCGGCGTGGCCTACTATCCGTCGGACAACCACGTCCATGTAGACATCGGAAACATACGCACCTGGCACGAGAAAGGAAGCCGATGACGCAAGAAGTTGCCAATTCATTGACGATGATTCTCGATCTGGCAAAAAGGGCCGGGGCCGATGCGGCTGACGTCCTGTCGGTCGAGTCGACCAGCCTGTCGGTATCGATGCGCCTCGGGACGCTCGAAGGCCTCGAGCGTTCGGAATCCGGCGATCTGGGCCTGAGAGTGTTTGTAGGAAAAAAGCAGGCGATTGTATCTGCGACCGACCGGAGCGAACGAACCCTGAAAGAGCTTGCAATCCGCGCGGTCGATATGGCCCGTCAGGCGCCCGAGGATCAGCATTGCGGCCTCGCGTCTCCCGATGAAATCACAAAAAGTTCCCCCGAGCTGAAATCGGACACAGTGGACTGGACCGCCGAGCAACTGATCGAGCGCGTGCGCGAAGTCGAAGACGCGGCCCGGGCCGTTCCGGGCGTCACAAACTCGGCCGGGGCGCAAGCCGGATGGGGCCGAACCAAAATTCATCTCGCAGCGAGCAACGGTTTTTCCGGCAGCTCGACGCGAACGGGCTATAGCCTCAGCGCGTCCGTTCTTGCGGGCGAAGGCACCGGCATGCAGCGCGACTACGAAGCGGATTCGCGCGTTTTTGCCGCCGATCTGGCCGCGCCCGCCGACATCGGACGCAAAGCGGGGGAGCGGGCGGTTCGCCGCCTGAATCCGAGAAAAATGCCGACTGCGCGCGTTCCAGTCTTTTTCGATCCGCGCATTTCGGGCGGGCTTGTGAGCGCGATGATCGGGGCCATCTCGGGTGCGGCGATTGCGCGCGGCACGAGTTTTTTGAAAGACAAGCTGGGCCAGAAAATCTTTTCGTCCGGAGTCTCGATTATCGACGATCCCTTTCTTCCGAAAGGCCTGCGCTCGCGGGCCTTCGACATCGAAGGCCTGTTGCCCCAAAAGCGCAAGCTGATCGATGACGGTGTGTTGACGACATGGCTTCTTGATTTGAGATCCGCGCGTCAACTCGGCCTGAAAAGCACAGCCCATGCCGCAAGAGGCACAAGCGGCCCGCCCTCGCCGTCGCCGACGAATGTGTATATGGAAGCGGGCGCAAAAACCTCCGCCGAGGTCATGAAGGACGTCGCGCAGGGCTTATACGTTACGGAAACGATGGGATCGGGCGTCAACGGAGTCACGGGCGACTACAGCGTTGCCGCAGCGGGCTTCTGGATCGAAAACGGAGAAATTGCTTTTCCCGTGAGCGAGATGACAATCGCCGGAAACCTGAAAGATATGTTTCTGAACCTGACGCCCGCCAACGATCTGGACCTGCGCTACGGCATTAACGCGCCGACCTTGCGGATCGAAGGCATGACGGTTGCGGGGGAATGATGGTCCCAAAGAGGACAAAGGTTTCTGTTTTGGTCGATCTTCCGCGCGGCGCCGCGGCGGGCGGGCACGTCAAATACTGGGAGCGCATGTCGCAAGCCTGCGCCACGCACGATTACGGGATCGCCCTGACCGTATATTTTTCCGGAAACTCTCCCGACATCGTGCTTTCCGAGCATGTCCGTTACCGGTTTTTGCCCCCCGTGTTCAGCACCGAGCGGCTCGGTTTCCTGCCCTATGTTCCGGCCCACACCGACCTCGCGCCCTATCATCCTCGCCTTGCCCGCGAACTGACCGAAGCCGATGTGATCCACACGACCGACGCCTATTTTGCATTTGCGCAAACGTCCGAGCGCGTGGCTTTGCGCCGGGGCATCCCGCTCGTAACGTCTTTTCACACCGACACCCCCGCCTATGCCGAGCTTTTCACGCGGGAAACGCTACGGAAAGTTTTTGGCTCTCATTGGGGCCCCCGGCTCGACTCCGCGTTCGGGGTGGCCAAAAAGCAGCGGTGCAGCAAGCAAAAACGGCTTGAGCGGCATCTTCGTGTCTGCCGCGCCGCCCTGACTTTGCGTCCCGAAGATAAAGCCCTTGTCCAAAGACTGGGCGTTCCCAAAGGCGCCGCCCTCATGCGCATGGGCGTCGATAAAACCCTGTTTGCGCCCCGTCCCGCCGCCCGCGCCGAAATCGAACGCGACTACGGCATCGATCCCGACGCTTTTCTGGTTCTTTTTGTGGGGCGTGTCGATGCGGGCAAAAACGCACCGCTGCTTGCCGACGCCTGTGCGATGGCGCTCGGCGCAGGGACAAAGCTGCATCTCATCGTCGTGGGCGAAGGTCCGTCCGCCGCCCCCATCCAAACGCAACTGCAAAAAAACGTCACGCTGACCGGGCAGGTGTCCGCCGAGCGTCTTGCGACGCTCTACGCGGCGGCGAATGTTCTCGCCATGGCTTCGGACATCGAAATCGGAGGCCTTGTCGGCGTCGAGGCTCTTGCCTCGGGTTGCCCTGTTTTTGTGTCCAAAGTCAGCGGGATAGCCGGGCTATATGGCCGACCTCCCGCCATAAAGGAAGTTGAGAGCACCCCCCGTGCATGGGCTGCGGCGTTCTCAGAGGCCGCGCGCGACCTTGAGCAGGCGGCTCTTATGCGCAAAGCGGCACTTGATTTCCGGGAGCGATCGATTGCAGATTGGAGCGTTGTGCTTCAAGAAGATTTCCTGCCCGTGTGGCAAAGTGTCGAAGGAGAAAAACGATGTTCGGCCGGCGTATCCTGATCCTCGTTGCCCATCCCGACGATGAAGTCGTCGCCTGCGCTGCATGCGTGGCGCGTGCGCGAACGCAAGGAGCGACGGTCTCCGCGCTCTACCTGACGGACGGATGCCTGTCCGAGGAAACGCTTTGGCCGTGGCAGCGCAAGCATCACGAAGACATGGTCACGCGCCGTCATCTCGAAGCCGAAGCCGCGGCGACCTCGCTCGGCATACTTCCCGTCGGCTGGGGAAACCGCCCGGCGCGTGCTTTGTGGCGCGAACTCCCGATTGTGTTCGAAGAGGTCAACATCGCGATTTCCCAATACAAACCCGATCAAATCTGGGTCCCTGCCTATGAGGGAGGGAATCCCGATCACGACGCCCTCAATGCCATTGGCTTCAAGCTGAAATCCCGTCTTAGCGTGCTCGAGTTCCCCGAATACAACTATTTCGGAGGCGAGATGCGTTCGCAAACGTTCATATCGTCCGGCACCAGCGAGCATATCGTAACGCTGACGCTCGTGGAGCGCGCGGCCAAAAGAGCGTTGATGGAAATCTATGCATCCGAAAAGTCGAACCTGTCCGGGCTCAAGCTGGATCAAGAATGCTACCGCCCCCTGACGACCTACGACT
This sequence comes from Alphaproteobacteria bacterium, assembly GCA_028693775.1. Taxonomy (GTDB): domain Bacteria; phylum Pseudomonadota; class Alphaproteobacteria; order UBA9219; family UBA9219; genus CAIXLI01. The sequence goes on from JAQUUS010000003.1 coordinate 13,895, forward strand.
ACGCCCAGCCGCCGCATCAGGGAACGCTGTGGTACACAAGGTTTCAGTGGGTGCCGTTCCGTCATCCGCGCGTGGATTATACGTCGCCCGAAACTGTCTCGAACGCCATTGTCTCGTTTTTGTCCTGAGGATCGCGCCCGGCGCGAGAAGGCCCATGTCCGTCGTTCCATCAGGCCTTGCCGCCAGCCTTCGCTTTTTTCTGTCGAAGCCGTCGCCGTGTCCGTATGTTGCGAATAAGACAGAGCAAAAGCTGTTCACCTGCCTCGAGGGCGACGTCTCCTCCAACGCCGACATCAACGGCATCCTGTGCCGCGCCGGATTTCGCCGAAGTCAGGACATCCTCTATCGCCCCGTGTGCGAGTCCTGCGATCAGTGCGTGCCCGTGCGGGTTCCTGTGAGACTCTTCGTTCCGTCGCGCTCGTTGCGCCGGGTGGCTGCGCGTAACGCCGACCTGACGTTTGAATCCGAGCCCCTCAGCCCAGCCCCCGAAATGTACAATTTGTTCGCCGCCTATCAGCAAGCGCGTCACAAGGGCGGAGACATGGAGCGAATGACCGACGCCGATTTTTCGGACATGCTGCTGCAAGGCAATGTCGAGATGCGCCTTTATGCCCTGCGCGAAGCAAGCGGAAAGCTCAAGGGCGCGTTGATCGCCGACGTTCTGGATGACGGATACTCGGCGGTCTACAGTTTTTTCGATCCGTCCGACCGTCGCCGCAGCCTTGGCACGGCGCTGGTTCTGAGGCTGATCGAGCTTGCCGAAAAAACCGGCAAGCCGTTTGTCTATCTCGGCTACTGGATCGAAGCGTCCCGCAAGATGTCATACAAAGCAAGGTTTCGTCCCCTGCAATGGCTTGGGCCCGGCGGATGGGATTGGCTTGAGGACGATCCTGCGAAAAAGCCCGATACTCCTGCGTTAAACAAGGAGTGAACGTATAAGACAATTGTTGGGTTCGTTATATATTCCCGTAATTGACTAAAAGCGAAAAATATAACGATGCCCAAATTTATATATAGCCGCCAACGAAAGAGAGAAAGAGGCTCAGAAAAAAGCCTTATCCTCCGCACTTGTTTCCTCAAAGGCGCGCCAGAAAGACCTTCCTTGCATAGACGGCATCTTTCTATCCAAGGACGCCGGCTCTCAAAAGAGTTCCTAAAGGAAGTCGATCCCGATGCCAATCTGCTTGTTGTCAACGCATCGATTATGGCGAACGTCGTTTTTCTCGGTGGAAAGCAGCCTCTTCTGCGGCAAATTCCCGTTCTGGCCGCTTCGGTGTGGCGCGGATCAAGCCTGGAAGAGATAATTCAGGGCGATTATTACTTACCTTCGGGAGCGGGCCGACAGAGAGTGGATATGATTATTTCTCGAAACATTTTGCCGACGCGGGAATAAAGGTATGCAGTGGCTATGGGCTAGACGCAGGCGATCTCTCAGAGGCGCTTGGCAATGTCATCGGTTGCGTTGAACGCGATGCGCCGCAAAGCAAAGCCCCCAAGAAAGGCTTTGCAAAGATAAAACAGGTTGCGTCCGAATTATTCGCCTTTGTCGGACAACGCAAACCCCTGACGAACAGAGAGCGGATATGGCTGCCGGTTATCGTGGCGCTGACCGAAGCGCATAAGGCGGGAACCCCCGTCACATGGGACGCGCTGGTTGCGCACGACGATACGCATATCATCCTGCCCCGGGTCAAAGCTCCGTCTGTGCCGAAGTCCTCGGCCTCCCCGGCGCCAACGCGATAGATTTTATTTTCGTTTATAGTCCATAAAGAACGGCTGGCGGCCCGCCTCGACAGCTTTTTGCTGATACCGCGTCGAAACCCAGTCCGCAGGAGGCTCGTGTCCCTCATGGGCGCACGCAAACCCGGCATGGCCTTGCAAGCATCCGTGCATCCATTCGATCAGCGTCGAATGATCCGAGGCAACGCGCAGCAGCCCGCCGCGTTTCAAAACGCGCGCAAGCCTGTCCAGATTTTCGGGTCCGATAAAGCGGCGTTCGATGTGCCGTTTTTTCGGCCACGGGTCCGGAAAAAGCACAAAGCATCCGTCCAGCGAGTTGTCTTTCAGCGCATCCAGAACCAGCCGTGCGTCGTTGTCAAAAACGCGGATATTCGTGATGGCCTCGCGGTCGACATGGTCCAGAAGGCTCGCTACGCCGTTCAAAAAAGGCTCGCAGCCGATATAAACGTTTTCGGGATGAAGCTTTGCTTGCGCGGCCAAATGCTCGCCGCCGCCAAAGCCGATTTCCATCCACCCCTGCGCCTGCCCCGCGCCCTGAAAAAAATCCTGCGGGCAAACTGGCCCGTCCCCCTTCAACTCGATGGCGAGCTTTGGCAGAAGCTCCTTGATCAAAAGAGATTTGCGTACATGCAAAGGCCTGCCTTTGCGGCGGCCAAAAAGGCGTGAAGAAGATCGTTCGGTCGAAATCATAGTGTCCTCGTTATAGCTCAAAATGAGGCAATTTAAGGCCAAAAAAAAGCCCCGCCAGAGAGGCGGGGCCTTCTTTTAACCGAAGTCTTATGCCGCCAGAATGGCAAGCAGCAAGATGGCCACGATGTTAATGATCTTGATCATCGGGTTCACGGCCGGACCGGCGGTATCCTTGTACGGATCGCCGACGGTGTCGCCCGTAACGGCGGCCTTGTGGGCATCGGAGCCCTTGCCGCCATAGTTCCCGGATTCGATGTACTTCTTGGCGTTGTCCCAGGCTCCGCCGCCCGAGGTCATCGAGATGGCGACGAAGATACCGGTGACGATGGTTCCCAGAAGCATGGCGCCCAGAGAGGTGAACGCTTCGGTCTGCCCCGCGACGGCGAGGATGGCGAAGTAAAGCACGACAGGCGCGGCAACCGGAAGCAGCGAGGGAATGATCATCTCGCGGATCGCGGCCTTGGTCAGCATGTCGACAGCCGTGCCGTATTCGGGCTTGGCTTTGCCTTCCATGATGCCCGCGATGTCGCGGAACTGGCGACGGACTTCCTGAACGACAGCTCCTGCCGCGCGGCCCACAGCCGTCATGGCCATAGCGCCGAACAGATAGGGGAGTAAGCCGCCGATAAAGAGGCCGACGACGACATACGGGTTCTGCAATTCAAACTTCACGTCCAGTTCGGGGAAGTAGTGGTGCAGATCCTGAATGTACGCGGCGAACAAAACCAGCGAGGCCAGTCCCGCCGAAGCGATGGCGTAGCCCTTGGTGACGGCCTTTGTGGTGTTGCCGACGGCGTCGAGAGCGTCGGTGGTCACGCGGACTTCCTTGGGCAGTTCCGCCATTTCGGCGATGCCGCCCGCGTTGTCCGTAACGGGGCCGTAGGCGTCGATGGCGACGACAATGCCCGCCAAAGCCAGCATGGTGGTGGCGGCCAGAGCGATGCCGAAGAGTCCTGCTGCGGTGTAGGCAATAACGATGCCGACGCAGATCACGACGACCGGAAGCGCGGTGGATTCCATCGAAACGGCCAGGCCCTGAATGACGTTCGTGCCGTGTCCGTTAACGGAAGCGGCGGCGACGCTCTTGACGGGGCGATAGGCGGTCGAGGTGTAGTATTCGGTGATCCAGACCATCAAAGCTGTGACGCCCAGACCGGTGAACGCGCAATAGATGAGGTTCATGTCCGAGATAACGCGGCCGTCAACGGTTGTGATCGATCCGTCCGCAAGAACGGTCTTGACGACAAAGACGATGGCGCAAGCGGAGAGAATGCCGCTGGCGATGAGGCCCTTGTACAAGGCGCCCATGATGTTTTTCTTTGCGCCGAGGCGGACAAAGAAGGTGCCGAGAACCGAGGCGATGATGCAAACGCCGCAGATCAGAAGCGGCAAGAGCATCATATCGGAACGAACGTCGCCCCTGAAGAATGTTGCGGCCAGAAGCATGGTGGCGACAATGGTGACGGCATAGGTTTCGAACAGATCGGCGGCCATGCCAGCGCAGTCGCCGACGTTGTCGCCGACGTTATCGGCAATGACGGCGGGGTTGCGGGGGTCGTCTTCCGGGATCCCGGCTTCGACCTTGCCGACCAGATCCGCGCCGACATCGGCGCCCTTGGTAAAGATACCGCCGCCGAGGCGAGCGAAAATCGAAATCAGCGAAGCGCCGAAGCTCAAAGCGACCAGAGCTTCGATGATGGAGCGAAGCGATGCTTCGTCTGCGTCGCCCATCCATTGCAAAAGCCCGTAATAATAGCCGCTCACGCCCAGAAGGCCGAGGCCGACGACCAGAAGGCCGGTCACGGCGCCGGATTTAAAGGAAACGCTCAAGGCCTTTTCCATGCTCTCGCTGGCGGCTGCAGCCGTACGAACGTTGGCGCGAACGGAAACGTTCATGCCGATATACCCGGCAGCGCCCGAAAGAACGGCGCCGATTACGAAGCCGAGAGCGACATGAGCGCCCAAAGTGAAGTAAAGAATGGCGCAAATGACAACGCCGACAACGCCGACAGTCAAATACTGGCGGTTCAGATAGGCCTTGGCGCCTTCCTGAATGGCGGAAGCGATTTCCTGCATCCGGGGTGTGCCGGAGGGGGCGGAAAGAACGTAACGCGCAGTTAACAATCCATAAAGAAGGGCCAAAACCCCACAGCCGAAAATGAGCGGAAACGCGCTACAGGTACTCATAGCAATCCTCGTAAGTTTGGTTGAAAAGCCGCATTTTTGCGGCGCAAGATCGCCGCGCAGAATGCCCGAAGGAGGCAAAGAAGGCAAGAGCAAGCTTTTCCCGGACCTTAGAGAAAGGGGCCTAAAGGACCCGCTGGTTGATTTTTAACGTAAATTCAATATTTATAGGATTAAGTCGAAGGGTATCGTCCGCGTTTTTCGGCGGGGGCGAGCAGTTTTTTTCGTAAAGGGGGGCCTCCCGTGCACCACGCCTATTATGAAGCCGTTCTATTGATCGAACGCGTCCACCGGCACTTTCTCGAAGTGATCAAAACCGACCTTGACCGCGCGGGGATTCAGGACATCAACAACGTGCAGGCCCTGATCCTGTACAACATCGGCGCGGACGAAATGACGGTTGGCGAACTGACGGCGCGAGGGTACTACCTCGGGTCGAACGTATCGTACAACGTCAAAAAGATGGTCGAAAACCAATATCTTATACAGGAGCGTTCGCCGCACGACCGTCGTTCTGTGCGCATTCGCCTCTCGCCCAAAGGGCTAGAGCTGCAAAAAAATCTTAACGAAAGCATGGAACGTCAAGCGGCGTCTCTCGCCAAGGCGCAAATAACGCCCGAAGAGCTGGCAAAAACCTGCGAAGTGATGCGCAAGCTCGAACGTTTCTGGACGGGAATGATCAACTATGCCGGAGGATAAGGCTGTAGACTGAGGCCTTTCGCCTCGTTACTCTCGATACCAGTCTCATGAATAAACGCCTCTCCAGCCTAGCGACCGAAGTCCGGGAGTCTGTTCCGGTCCGTGCCGGGGCGTTGTCCATTTCGCAAATCACGCTCACGAACTATCGGAATTACGACGGCCTCAGATTAAGTCCGCAGGCCGGGCCCGTGGTGCTTGCGGGATCGAACGGGAGCGGAAAAACCAATCTTCTCGAAGCGATCAGTCTCCTTGTGCCGGGCCGTGGCCTGAGGCGCTGTTCGTTGTCCGCGTTGCAAAACCGGCAAACGCCCGATCCGTGGGCTGTTGCGATTGAGCTGCAAACCGACGCCGGGTTGCTGCGCATCGGCACAGGCCGCGACAACGCGGTGAACGATTCCGAAGGCGAGCGTCGCCTCGTGCACATCGACGGCAGGCCAATGCGCAGCCAAAGCCTTTTGGCCGAGCACATCGCGATGGCGTGGATCACGCCCGACATGGACAGTTTATTGTCCGAAGGCCCGTCCGCGCGGCGCAAATTCCTCGACAGGCTGGCGTGCAGTTTCGACCCGTCTCACGGCACCCGCGTGCTCGCTTACGAAAAAGCGATGCGCGAACGGCTGCGTTTGCTGCGCGAAGGCGGCGCGGACGCCCTCTGGCTTTCCGCCCTCGAAAACGAAATGGCTCAATCCGCCGTCGCCATAGCCTCATCGCGCAGGCATCTTGTAACGCGTTTGTGCGCAGCAATCGCCAAAGGCGATGACGTTTTTCCCCGCGCGGAGCTGGCCGTATGCGGCGCGGCCGAAGATATGCTCGAAACAATGCCCGCGCTGCTTGTCGAAGATTCTCTGCGTACAGCATTCGCAGCATCGAGGACCGCAGACGCGCAGCATGGCACCTGTGCCACGGGAGCGCACCGCAGCGACTTGCGCGTTGTCCATGCCGCAAAGAAATGCCCGGCCGACATCTGTTCGTCCGGCGAGCAAAAAGCGCTGATGATCGCCCTCATGCTGGCTTATGTGCGCTTGTTGTCCGAACAGCGTCGCATGAAGCCTTTGTTCCTGCTTGACGATATCGCAGCTCACCTCGACGACATGCGCCGCGAAGCCTTGTTCGAGGAAGTTCTTGCCCTTGGCGTTCAGGCGTGGTTTTCGGGAACGGACGCAAAAACGTTCGCGTCTCTGTCATGCTGCGCGCAAATCTTTTCCGTCGAGAACGGAACGATTGCCTGATCACTCAGGCTTGTTCCGCCAAAGCTCCGAAACGGTCGTGTTGCGGGTAAAATGCGCGGGCCTGAGCGCTACGGCGTCGGCGGGCCAGCGGGAAACGCCGGGCTCGTCCGTCGTTTTAGGGCAGCCGCTTTTCCGCGCCGAAGTCGCCTGGATTTTTGCGATATTCCATGTCTGATAAGCCATTCCGGCCGAAAGGCCCCCCGTAACGATCGCCAAAAGCGGCTGGTTCGTCATGCCCCAAAAAACGGTCAGGCCCATGCCGAGTTCGCTGCTGACAAGCGCCGTGGTATGAGCATGTTTCTCGAGATCGTACGGGAAGAGCTTCAAGCAATGCTCCCCGACTTTGACGATGGCCGCGTAAACATCATTTCCGTTTATCATTTTCATAAAAACCAAAGAGTTGAAATACAAGCCCAGTATAGCGCAACCGGCATGAAAATAATGCGTTATTCGGCGACGGGCAAAACAAGTCTTAACGCTTCTGCCACAGCCTGAAGCCTGATTTCGTCCCTGTTGCCCGAAAACTGGCATTTATAATGCATTAACGCGCCCTGTTTCGTGGCGAGTCCGAAAAAAACGAGCCCAACGGGTTTTTTATCGGTCCCGCCGTCCGGACCGGCAATCCCCGTCACAGAAACGGCCACATCGGCATGGGAGAAGGCCAAAGCGCCCTGAGCCATTTCCTCGGCAACCTGCTTGCTAACCGCGCCGTAGCGATTAAGGATTTCCGGCAAAACGCCCAGAACGTCGACTTTCGCCTCGTTGCTGTAAGTCACAAAGCCGCGTTCAACCACGGCGCTTGCGCCTGGAACGTCCGTCAAAGCTGCGGCGATCAACCCGCCGGTGCAGGATTCCGCCGTCACGATGCGCAGATTTTTTTGCGTAAACGAGGTTATAAGCTGTTTGGCGTAGTCGTGGATTTGCGACGGAAGCATAAAAGGCCTCAAGCGTTTGTTTCTAAAATCCACGCGGCGATCTTGCGCCAGTTTTGGCTCAAGGCCTGCGTCCCCATAAACAGCCCGATATGCCCGCCCGGAGCCACATCCTTGACAATCAGGTCCTTCGGCGTTCCGACAAAATTGGCGGCGTTAAAAACCTGTTCCTTGGGGGTAATGTCGTCATGCTCTCCCGCCAGAAGGTACAAAGGACAAGAGATTGCCTGAGGGCAGGCGGTTTGTCCCAAAGCGATAAACTCGCCAATGGCGAATTTGTTTTGCTTAAAAAGTTCATCAATAACCTGCAAATACCAGCGTCCCGGAAGATCGATGGTATTTTCGTACCAGCTTTCGAACGTCTCGGTTTTCTTGAGGTATTGAGGATCGTCAATATTTGCATAAAGCGAGAGATATTTGTTCCTCGAATGATATTCGGGATGCATGCTCTTGAAGCCTTCGAGCATAAACTGCCCCTTCATCAGGCCGTTCCCCGCAATCACGAGGTTTTGATAAAAGCTCATGGGCAGTTCGTTGGCGAGCTCGCGAATGCCGCCGTTGCCCGTCTGCGTATCGAGCGGAGCGCCTGCGCAAACCAGCGACGCGACGCGGCCCGGAAAGCGCGCGGCATAAAGAGCGGCCATCCAGCCGCCCTGACAAAGCCCGATCAGGTTTACCCTCGGTCCCAGATCCGAAATGGCGACATTCAACTCGGCCAGATAGGTGTCGATATCGTAATCCTTCATGGCATGAGTGGCGCTGTGCCAGTCGATGCAATAAAGGTGAGAAAGGCCGTTGCCCAGAAGTGTCTCGATCAGGCTCTGGTTCCTGTCGTAATCGGCGATGGTCGATAAATGCCCGGCATAAGGCGGCAAGATCAGCGTCGGCGTTTGGTTGGCGTTTAATTTAGAGAAAACCCGCAGCGTAAACGTATGCAGCTCATACATAACCCTGTGAGGGCTGGCCCATTTGGGCTTTGCGGGAGCGACCTCGGTTTTGAGAATTTCGTCGAAGAACAGCATATTCTTCTCGGAGGTTTCGAGGATCTCGCTTCCCAAAGACATCGTCAGGCCGATCGGCCAAAAGAAAGGGCTTTCGATACCTGAGAACGGATTGGCGTTGTACATGATGGATGCTAGGGCAGGAGAGTCATTAACCAAACCGACAATAGAAGAAAGCGGGCGCAAAGAAAAGCGCCTATCTGGCGGCGGCGCGTCTCAAGCGGTCGTTGATGGCCAGTCCGATGCCTTCGTGCGGAATGGGCGCGACGGCGATGGCGGAAAACGAAGGCTTGTCGAGTTCGCGCATCATGGCAAAAAGATTGGAGGCTGCCTCTGCCAGATCGCTCTTTTCGCTGAGGTTCAAAAATGCTGCGGCTTTTTTGCGCCCGGCATCCGGACCAAAAGCAAGAAAAGCCTCGTCTTTTCCCGGTTCGCTTGCATTCAGCCGAACGGGCAAACGCGGCGCATAATGGCTCGTGAGCATACCGGGCGATGCCGGGGCCTCCGGCGCAGCATTTTCCGCAAAAAGAACCTTGCGTCCCAGCACAGCCTCGATCTGCTCCGGCGTGATCCCTCCGGGCCTGAGAATTGTCGGAACGCCCGTCGCAAGATTGATGACGGTCGATTCAAGTCCGATCTGCGACCGTCCGCCCTCAAGGATCAAATCGACATTTTCTCCAAGAGATTCAGCAACATGGGCTGCCGTCGTCGGGCTCAGCTTGCCCGAAGCGTTTGCGCTCGGTGCAGCAACGGGCCGTGCGGTAGCGAGCAAAAGTTTTTGCG
>JAQUUS010000150.1 GCA_028693775.1 Alphaproteobacteria bacterium
GATGCAGTTGAGCTTTGCCCGGTCGGGCGGAGCCAGCGCGACGATTAACTGCATTGCTCAAGGCGAAAGCCGCGCCTCGGCCAGTGCGGGCGGGACGCCGACCGAATTGACTATGACGCGCTTCAATCAGTTTCAAGGGGCGGTTAAGAAGGACGGCGTTCAGTTGGGGAATGTCACCGGGGCGCAGCTAACTTACACCAACAACCTCGAAAAGATCGAGACCATCCGCGATGATGGGAAAATCGATGGAGCCGATCCTACGGTGGCTGCTCTTACGGGGTCTATTGAGGTGCGGTTTGCGGATACGTCGCTGATTGATGCGGCGACGAACAATACGCCTGTGGAATTGACGTTCGGATACACAATCGACGCCGACCGTTCGATCATCTTCAAGGCGCACGAGGTTTATCTGCCGAAGCCGAAGCTTTCGATCAGCGGCCCCGGCGGCGTTCATGCTTCTTTCAATTGGCAGGCCGCGAAGAATACGACGCAAGGCCGGATGCTTAGCGTCATTCTGACCAACGATGTGGAGACCTACGCATGATTAAGCTGAACCTGAAACGGGAAGATTACTGGCTGGACGTTGGCTATGGGGTGCGGCTTAAGGTGCGCCCTGCGACAACGGCGCTTGTTATGGCGTCGCGCGTTGCGGCTCTTAAGACCGTTGAGGAAACGGCGGACGCAGGGGTACGAAGTGCAGCGTTGGTCAAGAAACTGGCCGAGCTGTCCGTCCTTGAATGGGAAGGCGTGGGCGATAGTGACGATAAACCCGCTACCGTTACGCCGGAGGCTGTTTCCGCATTGATGGACTTATGGCCCATTGCCGACGCTTTCGAACGCCTTTATCTTGCTCCGACCCTCATTCTGGAACAGGAAAAAAACGGTTAGAGGCTCGCTGTAAATGGCATTTCGGCGGCGGGCTAGAGTATTGCAGCGCGTGCGCAAATGGGGAATTGCCGTGCAGCAAGGGAAAAGAGAACAAGGCGGGGGAGCGTTGTCCTTACTGCACGTCCGAACCGCAGACTATTGAGGGCTGGCAAGCATGGGACGTCGCTTTGCGCTGCGCGGGGCAACTTCGGATGGCACATGTGGCCGTTATCGGCGTCGCTATGGCGGCGGCTTTTCAGATTAGCAAAGCCCTTGGGTATGACCTTGCGGGGTTGGCGGAATTGTTTCCGGCGTGTGAGGCGGGGATGGTTTCGGCGATTAATGAAAAACGATCAGCTAACGAAAGTTGAATTTGTCACTGCATCGATTAGTTTTTGAATTGCCCGACATGTTGTTTCAAAATTTGGGGTATCGTTTTCTGAAGCATAGGATACGCCTTTTACGAACAGGTCATATTCTCTGGTGTATTCCTTGTCCTTGCCTAACGCGTTCAGAAGAAGATCAAATTTTTCTTTGATGGGCAGTCCTGAAAAAACTTGGTTTGTTTTCGGACGGCGATCATCGCTTGCCATCGAATTGAAGACCAGTTTTGAAAAGCTGGGGTTTGCAAGAGCAATATCCTTCAAAATCGCAAGATCATGAAGATGGCGAACAAGAGAAGGATCATCATATTTATCGCCACGCACCCGATCCGAAATACGCCATGTGAGGGCGCTAAGTTTGTCGGCGGCGCTTTCGACGGGATCGATGCAACTTATGTCTTTCACTTCCGGTGTTTTCTTCGTTAGCTCGTTGACAAAAGACGAAACTGATAGGTGAACAGGTAGGAGCTGAATATCTCTCGCTGTTATCTCGATCTGAATATGGGGCCTCAGAGCGGTATCGAGCGAGAAATAGCTCGGATAATCTACATCAATTGAAAAGAAGCGATTTTCATCTCTGGCCCGAACATGAGCATCATCAATCGGAATGCCGTCTGTCTTTAGCTTTTCAAGAACGCTGTTTTTGAATTTGGAAAGGGCTTTTCGGGTTTGATGCTCACTGGAAACAATGACCCTGAAATCCACATCTTCTGAAAACCGTTTGATGAGATTGTGAGCTTTCGAAAGCGCCGTTCCGCCTGTGAAGACCAATTCAAAGCCATCGAGACGAATTTGAGAGAGCGATGCAATAATCTGTGTGACGAACCAGTCTTTCTCAACGAAAGATTCCGCAATACCCTTTACAAGCGCGCATTCCTCAAAAAGCGTTTTGTCTGGACGCTGGTTCATAATTGATTGTGGCTCCGCCATATCCAATCTTTCGGCTTATACGTCCCCGGATAGCAATGAGGCGTCCCGTGGGAATCTGTGTTGTCTTTCCGGCATTGTATTCTTTTTCGAGACTTGAGGGAGCAATTTTCACGCCGAGGCGCGTAAGAGCCTCCCTTGCAAGCGATGGCAATGGCGCAACGGGAACAACCTGTCCGGTAAGAGATGATTTCTTGGCTTTGGCATAAAGGCCATAACCGATTTTGATGATTTTGCCTTCACGGGTCAGCTGACGAAGAATTCGACCTACTTGGTCATAGCCGCCTACGTCGTTGAAATCCTCACGGACGAAAACGGTGCAATTCTTTCTCGCCAATCTGGCAGAAATCTTATAGCTGAGAGACTTGTATTTACTCATGTTATCACAAAGTGTTAGCAAACAAAAATACGACAATTCATGTCTGCAAACATACGACATCTTCGTTTAGAAAACAATAACACGATAACCCGCTGAATCGGCACATCTTTTTGCCCGGAGTTCTTGATGCCCGAACGCAATCTTTCCATCCGCCTGTCCGTTATGGATGGCGGCAAGGTCAAAGCCGAGTTGAAGGAGATCGGCGAGTCCGGGGAAAAGTCGCTGAAGCAGATCGAACTTGCCGGACAACCCGCATCAAGGTCTCTGATTGCGCTCAACGCTGCCGCCAATGACATGAAGGGCGCGGCTGTTGGCTTGTCGAGCCAGATTGGGCCGCTTGGCGCAGGTTTGGTTGCGTTGGGGCCTGCGGGGCTTGCGGCTGGGGCGGCTCTTGGCGGACTGGCGCTGGTTTTTAAAGCGAGTTATGAGGAAGCCGCTTTGGCCGAACAAACGTTCAATCGTTTGCAAGGCGTGCTTAAGGCCACGGGATATGCTTCGGGCTTAACGGGCAAGGAAATCGCCGAGATGGCCGAGGGCATGGAGCATTCGACGTTGGCTAGCGCCGAAGACGTCAAAAGTGCCTCTGCCATCATGGCGACGTTTCGCTCTGTTTCCGGCGATACGTTTAAACAGGCGATCCATTTGGCGCAGGATATGTCTTCTGTGTTCGGGCAGGATTTGCGGTCTTCTGCAACCCAGCTTGGCAAGGCCCTTGAAGATCCCGTTGAGGGTTTGACCGCTTTGCGGCGTGTGGGCGTTTCGTTTTCGGATTCACAAAAGGACATTATCAAGACACTGGTCGAAACTGGGCACAAGGCAGAGGCGCAAAAAATAATCCTTGCCGCGCTTGAAGAACAGGTCGGTGGCGCAGGCCAAGCCGAAACGCAAGGTCTTACAGGTGCAACCCATCGCTTGTCTGTCGCGTGGGGCGACATGCTCAAGGCAATAGGCCAGACGGAAACCATAGGCGGCACGGCAAAGGATGTTTTGGCGCGCATGTCCTTGACCTTCGAGACGACAACCGAATGGTTTAGTAAAGATCCAATCGCCGTTCAATTGCGGAATGCCAAAAGCGAACTGGCGGATGTGAAAAAGGAACTCGAATGGCTTCAAAACCTTCCTCATGTCGTTCAGCCTCTTTACAAGGACAATACGGAATATCGGACAAAGAAAGCCGCTGAATTGACGGCAGAAATCGAACGGCTGACAAAGGCGGAGCAGGCCGAAGCGGATGAACGAACCAAGGCAGCTAATGGACGCGCTGCCGCTGAAAAGGAAGGCCGCGCCGATCAATTGTTTACGACGCGCAAAGGCATTGATGAGGCTTTATCCAAACTGGTGGACGATCCTGTTGAGAAAATTGCAAAGATCAATGATGAACTCGCGAAGACAAAGCAACGCATCGAAGCACTTCGGGAAAAAGACAACAGCAATGGCAGCGACATTGATAGCGCCATTAAGCAAGCCGAAGAACTGGCTCGACGCAAAACCGAAGCCGTAAGAAAACCGCTTGATGAGGCGGTAAAGAGAGAAGTCGAAGCCAATCAAAAGGTCATCGATGATCTGAAACGCCAACTCCTTGGCGTCGATAATGCGCGGCAGGCGTTTATAGATCAGGCGGTAGCGCGGTTGTCGGATAAAGCCGATGCGGGCAAGGTCAAGACGACGCGCGATCTTGCCGGGAAATTGTTCGATCAGAAGACATTTGCCGAGGCGCAGAAAGTTATCGACGATCTGACGCGACAAATCGAAAAGGCCACGAATAAGAAACAGGCTTTTATCGATGAAAGCGTTTCGCGGCTTCCCAAGGGCGCGACGCAGGAAGAAATCAACCGGACGAAGGAACTTGCCGGGGCGGCTTATGAGCAAATTCAAGCTCGCGAAAAGCTCGACAGACTTAAGGAAGAAGGAAAGCAACTTACTGATAGCGATAAGACGGCGACGGAGGCTTATGCCGACAGGATTGCAAAACTCAATGAGCTTTTGAACGCCGGGGCCATAAGCCAGAATATCTATAATCGGGCAAAGGCCAAAGCCGCTGAACAGCTTATGGAGGGGCGTACCGATCCTCAAGCCGGTGCGCTTCGGGCGTTTGCGTCGTATCAGAAGGCGGCGGAGAATTCGGCGGATGCGGTCGAGAAAGCATTCACGTCGGCCATGAAGGCGACAGAGGACATTATCGTGAACACGGTCATGTCCGGCAAAATCAGTCTCAGCACCTTGGATGATTTTGCGAACGATA